>JBGTMK010000862.1:0-6666 GCA_041743605.1 Nostoc sp. | reverse complement strand
GCTACTTATGCTAAAGGTCAAAAATATACTGTGGTGATGTGGTCAGCTGACTCCGTAGACTACAAGTTGCCAGCTGTACCAAAGTTAATCGATAACGTGATTAAAGATTCAAAACCTGGTGGGATTGTGCTAATGCATGATGGTGGTGGTAATCGTTCCAGAACTGTGCAAGCTTTACCAGAAATTATTAGCAACTTCAGAAAACAAGGCTATCGCTTTGTGACTATTCCAGAACTTTTAGAAATGGAAGATGCAGAACGAAAGTTGCTTGCCAACAAAAAGTAATAATTAATTATGGGTAATTAGTGAATAAGAATTGGCTAAAAACTAAAATTATATTTTTTGGTTAAAATGCATTATCTGTGATTGGAGTTTAGATAAATTAATGGTGTGAAACTAAAAAAAATCAACTTAAAAGTTGATGAATGTAATGATCTTGGTTATTCAGATGAAGGTTTAACCCAGCGATGGAGAGGCAATAACTGTCCAAGTTGCCATATATGTTCCAGCATACTTATTGGAATAGTCAGTAGTGCTATCGGGCACAAACCAGTCAGGAGTCGTCTTCTGCTGTCTAACCTGTTTGTCCAAGCCAATTTGCAGAGAAATATTCTCGTAAACAATTTTTGCTTTTACAGCTTTCAGCAGTTTTTCTAGTAACTTTTGTAACCATTCTGCCCGAACATACAGAGTATGAGATGGATGTTCACCGTAAGCAAAAGGAATAATAAGCACCAAATATCCTTTGTCGCTTATTAGTTTGTCCAAGCAGAATTGAACGAGTTCTTGATCGTTGTTTTGCTCTAGTGTTTCCTTGTCAACATTATGAAATAGTAAGCCAGCTAGTACGACGGCATCAAATTTTTGATTGTCTGAAGCTAATTCTGCCAGTGCTACCGATAAATCTTTAGCAATAAACTTTTGTTTGGGGTATAGTTTTGAACAGTATTGAATCGCACCTTCACTGTGGTCTATGCCAAGGTAGTCACATCGCTCAGGTAGATATTTGTTCAAAGCCCCATTGCCACATCCCAAATCTAACAAAGAGAATGAACGTTGCTTAAAAGCCTGATCGAGATACCAAACTGATGGTGTGTATCGGGTAGCATTTTCAGAAGATTCAAAGTATGAATAATAATCATCTTGGAAACGCTCTTCTTCAGAAGTTTTGCGATCGGGAGCTTGATCTTTTATAAGCATTTTTATGAACAAATCTTACTTGTTGATAGACATTTATATGGAAGTCTACCAGCATTTAGATAATGCCTTCTATACTCAATTAGGTAGATTTTAGGACAGTGCTGATCTCGACTTTATTACTTGGATTTTCACAGGATTTGATTGCTCATTCACTTTTGTGACCTTAGTCTAAAGTCCACTTGTGAATCATTTAGTGAATATTCCCCCTAAAAAAGGGGGAATATTTTTTTCTCTCTACGCTCTTTTGAAGAGGTAAATTCAGTTGACTGCTTTGTGCATCAAAAGGGGTTTTCGCAAAGTAGCTGTTTGTTCAGCTTCTATAGCGAGAGATATAGCTTAAGGCAGAGTATGAGAACGGTTACAGTTACTAATGACTGGTTACTAAGCTGAACTCAGTTGTTTTTTCAGGGTTAGCTTCTGGACTATCAGCTTCAGAAGGCGGAACCAACTGCCAGAATTTCGGCAAAAATTCTTGCCAGTTTTGCAGAATTTTCTTCGCCTTTAGTGAACCAGTACGTTCTGCATGAGTTTGAATTAACTCTTGCAGTTGCTTTGCACCCACCTCTGTAATCACTCGCTGGATTTTGACAATTTCCGGGTTGACTAATTCACGGAATGAGTCATCTTCGTCCAAGAAGTATGCCAGTCCACCAGTCATTCCAGCAGCTACGTTACGTCCTACTTTACCGAGAACGACAATCACACCACCTGTCATATATTCACAGCAATGATCCCCAGCGCCTTCAATCACTGCTATGCCTTTGGAGTTTCTCACAGCAAAGCGCTCTCCTGCTAGTCCGTTAGCAAATAACATCCCACCAGTAGCACCATAGAGGCACGTATTGCCAACTATTACGTTTTGTGATGCGTTATAGGTAGCATCACTTGGGGGTTTGATGATGATCTCACCACCATGCATCCCTTTACCTACGTAGTCGTTTGCCTCTCCTTCGAGGGTCAAAATTAAGCCGGGGAGGTTGAAAGCACCAAAGCTTTGCCCAACACTACCTGTAAAGTTGAGATTAATTTGTCCTTCAAAGTCACTGTCACCGTATTGGGAAGCGATCGCTCCGGCTAATCTAGTGCCTACTGTTCTGTCAGTATTGACAATAGGGTAAGTCTTATTAACAGTGGATTGATCCCTTATGGCAGCCAGAATTTCGGGATCGGCAAGGAAATCGTCATCCAAAACCACGCCGTTGCTGTGAACTTCTTCATGTACCAACCAGCTACGATTGTCTCTGCTATTTGGTAGCTGAAGTAAACAGTCGAGATTTAGCGATCGCGTTTTGGTGAGTTTTGCTTCTTGGCGCAGTTTTAACAAATCTGCACGTCCAATGATTTCTGACAAAGAACGGTAGCCAAGTCGGGCTAACAAACTCCGCACTTCTTCGGCGATGAAGTAGAAGAAGTTGACAACTTGTTCTGGTATTCCCGTAAACCGCTTGCGGAGTTCTTCTTTCTGGGATGCGACACCCACAGGGCAATTATTTGTGTGGCAGATACGCGCCATGATACAGCCTTCGGCAATCATGGCAATGGAGCCGAAACCAAATTCTTCTCCGCCCATCAATGCACCTATTACCACATCCCAACCACTCTTGAGTCCGCCATCTACGCGTAAAATCACGCGATCGCGCAAGCCATTTTCCATCAAAACCCGATGTACTTCACTTAAACCCAATTCCCACGGAGAGCCAGCGTGTTTAATCGAACTAAGTGGTGATGCACCTGTACCACCATCATGACCAGAAATCTGGATAATATCAGCGTTTGCCTTAGCTACACCAGCCGCGATCGTGCCAATGCCCACTTCTGAAACTAGCTTCACCGACACCTTTGCTTTGGGATTAATTTGGTGCAGATCAAAAATCAGTTGTGCTAAGTCTTCAATGGAATAGATATCGTGGTGCGGTGGTGGTGAAATCAGTGTGACACCTGGCTTCGAGCGCCTTAACATCGCAATGTATTGGCTCACCTTGGGGCCTGGTAGCTGTCCACCTTCCCCAGGCTTGGCACCTTGGGCAATTTTGATTTCAATTTGTTTGGCGTTGACTAGATATGCTGGCGTGACACCAAAGCGTCCTGATGCTACTTGCTTAATAGCACTATAAGCTTGATCACCATTCCGCAATCCTTTTAAATGAGGTAGGGTTGGCGAGTGTCCAGATTCATCTACATCATCTAAAATTGTGTAGCGCACTGGATCTTCGCCGCCTTCTCCAGAATTTGATTTACCGCCAATGCGATTCATGGCGATCGCTAAAGTTTCGTGGGCTTCTCTTGACAAAGCGCCTAAAGACATACCACCAGTACAGAAGCGTTTAACAATCTCATATACCGATTCCACTTCTTCTAAAGGAATCGGGGTGCAATCCTCTTGTAAGTCCAGCAAGTCCCGCAAAGCTGTTACTGGTCTGCCTTGGAGGTGCTTCTTGTAAACTTCGTAGTGATCGTAGTTTTTGCCATCTAGAGCCTTGTGCAGCGCCTTAACCATTTCTGGGCTATTCATGTGGTACTCGCCGTTAGGACGATACTGTACAAAGCCCAGGTTTTCTAACTTATTAGCAGTCAGTTCCGGGAAAGCCTTGCTGTGGAAGGAAAGCACTTCATCAGCGAGTTCGCTCACACTCAAACCACCAATACGGGAAGTCGTACCACGGAATCCCAGTTCGATTAAATCTCCACCGATGCCAATAGCTTCAAAAATTTGGGCTGCTTGATAGCTGGAGAGTAGAGAAATTCCCATCTTGGAGAGAATTTTTAGCAAACCTGACTCTACTGCTTTGCGATAGTTTCCTAAAGCTTGTTCTAGGGTGAGAGTGGGAATTTTTTGCACACCCATTAACTTTTGAGTTTTGGGATCAGACCACCAACTACGCACCGTATCTAAAGCCATATATGGGCAAACTGCGCCAGCACCATAGCCAATAAGACAAGCAAAGTGATGGGTACTCCAACATTGAGCAGTATTGACAATCAGGGATGTTTTCATTCGCAACCCTTCCCTAATCAGATGGTGATGCACCGCACCCACTGCTAACAAGGGAGGAATGTAGGTGGATTCTGTGTTGATACTGTTATTGCCCTGGTCGCTTAATATTAAAATCTTTGCACCAGCCCGGACTGACTCAGCTGCTTGTGCTTGTAAAGATTGGACTGCGGCCTTCAATCCTTCTGGGCCGCTGGCGATCGCAAATAGGGTTGACAACTCAGCCGTGGCAAATCCTGACAGCTTAATCGCCTCTAATTCAACATCCGTTAACAGCGGCGACTCAAGTTTTAATCTTCGAGCATATTCTGCCTTGGGTTCTAATAAGTTCCCCCGTTCCCCCAGTTCGACTTTTAGAGACATCACTAGCTTTTCCCGCAGCGGATCGATCGCTGGGTTAGTCACCTGAGCAAAGCGCTGTTTGAAATAGTCATAAAGCAGGTGCGGTTTTGTTGACAGCACCGCTAAAGGAATATCATCACCCATGCAGAAAGTCGGTTCTGAACCTGCGATCGCCATTGGATGAATCACCATTTCGACATCTTCTGTGGTGTAACCAAAGGCAGTTTGACGCTGAAGTAAGGTTTGCTTGTCAGTAGTCAATTGTCCTGGGTCATTTGTCATTTGTCCTTTGCCATTGCCATTTGCTAATGACGGATGACCAATGACTAATGACTTTAATTCTTGACGATGCTGTTGCAGCCATTCTCCATAAGGGTGCTGTTTGGCGATGCGCCCCTTAATATCCCAATTCTTCAGGACTTCATGATTTACTAAATCCACGGCAATCATTTGCCCTGGGCCGAGTCTACCTTTCTCGACAATATCGGCTTCTGGAAAGTCCACTACACCAGCTTCGGAAGCTACAACAATGTAGTTATCTTTGGTAATCACGTAGCGAGCTGGTCTTAAACCATTACGATCTAGAGTTGCACCAACTTTTTTACCATCGCTGAATACTAAAAGGGCTGGGCCGTCCCATGCTTCTTGCAGTCCACTGTAATATTCGTAGAAATCAACAATTTCTGGAGATTCACGTAAAGAAGGCTGATTTTGGTAAGCTTCTGGAACCATAATCATTAAAGCTTCCAGGGGGCTGCGTCCAGAGCAAACCAGCAATTCCACTACGTTGTCTAGGGTAGCTGAGTCGCTGTTATCAATATGGACTAATGGCTTGAGTTCCTCGATGCGATCGCCCCATACAGGATGATTCAGGCTAGCTTCTCGTGCCATCATCCAGTTGATGTTGCCCAATAAGGTGTTGATTTCGCCGTTATGACCCAAAAGCCGCATCGGTTGCGCTAGGGGCCATTTGGGCATCGTGTTCGTACTAAAGCGGCGGTGATAGACAGCAAAGGCGCTTTTGTAAACTGGATTTTTTAAATCTTCATAAAAGTTGCCCAAAACAGCCGAACGCACCATGCCTTTGTAGACAATTGTCCGACTTGACAACGAGCAGATATAAAATTCTTCTGAGATATTGGTTGCAACTTTACTAATTCGGCGGCGGGTAATGTACAACTGCCGTTCCAATTCATCGCCGCTTTTGTCAACAGAAGCTAACAAAACTTGTTCAATCTGGGGTTGATTTTCTCTTGCTTGTACCCCAAGTAAATCAGATTGCACTGGTACTACTCGCCAACCCAGTACAATCAATTTTTCTTCGGCAGCTACTTGCTCAACAGTCGCCCTAGCTTTTTGTGCTGCTTCCTGGTCTTGTGGTAGAAATATCATCCCCACAGCTATATTATTGGTGGATGTAAATTCTTTCCCTCTTTGGGCAAAGTCTTGTTGGAACAACTCCCAAGGGATAGCTGTCAATACTCCAGCACCATCACCAGAGTCTTGATCAGCGCTACAACCCCCCCGGTGTTCCAAGCAAGTCAAAGCAGCTAAGGCTTTTTCAACAATTTCGTGGCTGGTATGATTTTGGCGATGAGCAATAAAACCGACACCACAGGCATCTCGTTCTTCTACTAACCACTTTTGCCCCTGATAGGTATCTCTTGAGTTTATGTCCGCTGTGATTTTCTGGTCTTGATTCATCGGTTTATTATTCATACCCTGTTCCTGAAGTATTGAGTTACCAATTTTGCCACTACATTGTGGGAAAAAATTTCTAAATTCAGCGATGGAGAAATATGTAAGCACCGAAATTTAGGGAAAAAAAATTTTAACTTCGGTTTTACTTTACTAGTTCACCCGTGTTAAAATAGTTGCGTCTCTTTTATGTGTTTATGCGGTGTTGGACAAGTTACCTCCGCCAAGACATTATTTTTGCCCTGACAGTTTCTTTTTTATATTTTGAAGTTAAGTATTTTCTCAATCCCTTTTTTCCAGATGCACGCTAGCTACTCGTAGAGCCTATTTTGGCTTACCTGAAACAAAACTAAAACCAAATGCTGTACTAGGTTCTAAACCCAAAGTTATCCTGATTCAGCAATAAAATCAGCGTATTACAATATATACCCATT
>JBGTMK010000861.1:0-5151 GCA_041743605.1 Nostoc sp. | reverse complement strand
TGGATAGTGCGGGCGCGGTCTTCTGCTGAAATGCCTGTAGTCACGCCCAATTCTGGGCCGGCATCAATACTAACAGTGAAGGCAGTTTGGTTAGTATCTGTAATGTTACTTACCATCAAGGGTAAGTCTAGTTCGTCTAAGCGATCGCCTGTCATTGCCAAACAAATCAGCCCTCTAGCTTCCACCGCCATGAAATTAATCATGTCGGGTGTGGCAAATTGGGCAGCACAAATTAAGTCACCTTCATTTTCTCTATTTTCATCATCTACCACTACAATGACACGACCAGCTTTGAGGTCTGCTAAAGCGGCATCAATCGAATCAAATTTAAAAGCTTGTGTAGTATTAGGCTGTGACACAGAAAGATTTCCAGCTACCAACGTAAATTTTTTTAACAATTTCTTCTTTTAGATTGTAGCTCCTTTATAAGGCAGAGAAGTAGACTAGCAATGATTTGATAACGTGGCAAAAATTTTTGCCATTAAAAGTGGAGAGAAAGTGCAGCGACAACAAAAGATGAGGGGAATGAGGAAGAATTTACTTCCTTTGCTTCCTCATCTCCCCGTTTGGGGCGTTTTGTACGCTGTGCGTCTAGTGGCTGATATTGTTGATAGCTGAGAACGAATTAACTATTCATGGGATAAGGATTTCAGATCATGGGCAAATTAAGACGCGTACCCGTTGGGATTGTTGGCGCGTCGGGCTATGGCGGAGTACAGTTAGTACGACTACTGATGGATCATCCAGAAGTCGAACTGGTTTATTTAGGAGGTGAGAGCAGTATCGGAAAATACTTTGGGGATCTTTACCCACATCTGGCTCATGCAACTAACCTGCTAATAGAGGCGGTAGAACCAGAAATAATTGCTCACCGCTGTGAAGTAGTTTTCCTGTCTTTACCAAATGGTCTGGCTTGCCAAATCGCGCCCAAACTATTAGAAAAAGGATGTAAAGTACTAGATTTAAGTGCAGACTATCGGTTCAGTGATTTGACAACTTATACAAATTGGTATGGTATTGAGAGAAGCGATCGCACAATTGCAGCTACAGCAGTTTATGGATTACCAGAACTTTATCGCGATCGCATTACCGAAGCTCAACTTATTGGCTGTCCTGGTTCCTATCCCACCGCTAGTCTCCTTGCACTTTCGCCACTCTTAAAGCAAGGCTTAATCAGACCAGAAACAGCTATTATCGATGCCAAGTCTGGCACATCTAGTAGTGGACGACAAGCTCAAACCAACTTATTACTAGCTGAAGCAGACAACTCCATAGCAGCTTTCAATGTCGGTCGTCACCGTCATACCCCAGAAATTGAGCAAATTTGTAGTGACTTAGCTGGTCACGAACTCATGATCCAATTTACACCGCATCTGATCCCAATGGTACGCGGTATTTTGGCAACGGTATATGCCACAATGAGCGATCCCGGTTTAGTGCGAGATGACTTAATCACAATTTTCTCAGCCTTCTACCGCAACTCTCCTTGGGTGAAAGTCTGCGGTAGTGGCGTTTATCCCCAAACCAAATGGGCTAACGGCAGCAATCTTTGTTACATCGGTGTAGAAGTTGACCCGCGCACAGGTCGCGTGATTGTCATGTCAGCAATTGACAATCTAATTAAAGGACAGGCGGGACAAGCGATTCAGTGTCTAAACCTGATGATGGGCTGGGATGAAACCTTGGGGTTGCCCAAGTTGGGGTTTTATCCGTAATGAGTGGGGAGTGGCGAGTCGGGAGTGGGGAGTGGGAAAATACCCTACTCCCAACTCCCTACTCCCAACTCCCTATTCCCCCTCTTTTCTACTTCGGCCCTAACCCCACAGCACCAGCATAAACGGCGCGATCGCCTAGTTGATCTTCAATTCGCAGCAAGCGATTATATTTTGCTACGCGTTCGCTGCGACACAGAGAACCTGTTTTGATTTGACCGGCACGGGTTGCTACAGCTAAATCAGCGATCGTTGTGTCTTCGGTTTCACCAGAACGATGGCTAATTACAGAACGAATACTGTTGCGAGTTGCTAAATCTATCGTTTCCAAGGTTTCGGTGAGAGAACCAATTTGATTGAGTTTAATCAAAATGGCATTAGCGGCTTTTTCTTGAATGCCTCTTTGCAAACGAGTGGCGTTGGTAACAAACAAATCATCCCCTACCAATTGCACCCGCGAACCTAACTTCTGGGTCAGCAATTGCCAACTTTGCCAATCTTCTTCGTGCAAACCATCCTCAATTGATACAATTGGGTATTGATCAACTAGTTGTCCTAAATAATCAATAAACTCAGCCGGGGCGTGAGGTTTACCATCGTAAACATACTGACCATTCTTGTAAAACTCGCTAGCCGCCACATCCAACGCCAAAGCTACTTCTTCCCCTGGCTTATAACCAGCTTTCTTAATGGCAGCAACTAGCAATTCTAAAGCCACCTGATTAGACTCTAAGTTAGGGGCAAAGCCGCCTTCATCGCCGACACCAGTAAGTAAACCCTTTTCATCTAATACTTGACTGAGGGTAGCAAATACCTCTGCACCCCAGCGCAATGCTTCCCGGAAGGAAGTTGCACCAATTGGGACAATCATAAACTCTTGAAAGTCCACGTTGTTTGATGCGTGTGCGCCACCGTTAATTACGTTCATCAACGGCACTGGGAGCAAATTCGCTAAAGGGCCACCCAAATAGCGATATAGAGGAATATCTAGAGACTCAGCACCAGCTTTGGCTGCTGCTAAAGAAACCCCCAAAATTGCATTCGCGCCCAAATTGGATTTGTTCGGAGAACCATCTATCGCAATCATCGTCCGGTCTAGGAGTTCTTGGTTGAGGGCATCCAAGCCTAGTAATTTTGGTGCAAGTGCTTCCTTGACGTTTTGTACTGCCTTGAGTACGCCTTTGCCCCCATAACGGCTTTTATCGCCATCACGCAGTTCGTGAGCTTCAAAAGTGCCAGTCGAGGCACCACTGGGAACCTGCGCCAGTCCTACAACACCGTTGGCTAAATGCACTTCGGCTTCAATTGTCGGTCTACCGCGTGAATCAAGAATTTCACGGGCTGCGATCGCTTCAATGGCAGTATCTAGAAATTTACTCATCTGTACTTTATCCTTTATTCCAGTGTGTTACGCATCCAGTCCAGTTGCCTAACCCAATCGCTAGCTTATGCTGTTAAGAGACTTTATTGGCTGAGATTAAAGAAGATTTCCATTAATGGAACAGGGATCAATGCCAAAATACCAAAAATGTCTAAGGGAATGTTTATCAAGGAAGGCAGGAGGAAAACTACCCGACGCTCGCGGACTCGCTACCGCTACGCTATCTGTTTCCTGCCGTGACCAAAGCGAACTTGCGGTTTAAGACCCCACCAAATTGAAAATTTAGTGGCTCTTTTTCAGGAGGGGTTTGAATCCCCTTCTGCCTTCTACCTCCTGCCTCCTTCAACCTCTCCTTTGAATTCTTTCTCTGATGGCATTTTTACCTTAAGACTTTGAGCTAGGTAAAATGTTGGCAGAGAATAACACTAAATCAATTACAGAGAAAAGGTCAATATGCGATTACTACACACAATGCTGCGGGTGGGCAACCTTGAAGAATCCTTAAAGTTCTACTGTGAAATTCTCGGAATGAAATTACTGCGTCGAAAAGATTATCCGGGAGGAGAATTTACCCTGGCTTTTGTTGGCTACGGCGACGAAAGCGACAACTCGGTGATCGAACTAACCTATAACTGGGGCGTGGAAAAGTACGAATTGGGTAATGCTTACGGTCACATTGCTCTTGGCGTTGATGATATTTACGCTACGTGTGAAGAAATTCGCCATCAAGGTGGTAAGGTTGTACGCGAACCAGGGCCGATGAAACATGGTTCGACAGTAATTGCTTTTGTGGAAGATCCAGATGGGTATAAAATCGAGCTGATTCAACTAGGATCTCAAGCATCAGCAGCCAAACAAGAATCACAAGAGCAACTTGTGAGTCAGTAATTCTTATAATTAAGAAGTTGAACCAGACGCGGGTAGATTGATTCTTCGCGCACACTGGCGTTTCGTGCCGGTAAACCCGAATGCACGAAACTTTTACCTTTTTGCCTCCGCTTTTTAGGCGGGTTAGGGGATATCCTCTGCGTAAATCCTATTAGTATCCGCATTCCTGAGAGCGTAGGCGTAGCAAGCGTCATAGACATCGTTCCAATAACACCATCTGGCAAAGTCCGCTCAGAACAGTGTTTTCGTTTTAAATTAGGAAATAGGTAATAGATTAAACTATCACCAAATTACCAATCCTAAATTGCCACTGGAGATACACGCGGATATACGCTGAGAATGTTTGGATAATTAGGGACTGGGGGCTAGAGACTAGGAATTAGTGACTAGGTAAAAGTTTTTCCAATCCCCAATACCCAATCCCTAAACTAAAAATCAAAATTTCAAAATTCTAAAGATGCAACCTACAGATCCGAATAAATTTACTGATAAAGCCTGGGAAGCAATTGTTAAATCTCAGGATATAGTCCGTGCTTATCAACAACAGCAACTAGATGTTGAACATTTAATTATTGCTCTGTTAGAAGAACCCACTAGTCTAGCTATACGTATTCTGGCTCGCTCTGAGGTCGATCCAATCCGCTTACAGCAACAGCTAGAAGCCTTTACCCAACGCCAGCCCAAAGTTGGTAAAAGCGATCAGCTTTACCTTAGCCGCAATTTAGATATTTTACTAGACCGAGCCGAGGAAGCTAGAGCTAGGATGAAAGACTCCTACATTTCCGTGGAACACATACTTTTAGCCTTTGCTGAAGACGATCGCATTGGACGAAAGATCCTCAAAGGCTTTAGTGCGGATGCACCTAAACTCGAAGCTACTATCAAAACGGTTCGCGGTAGTCAAAAGGTGACAGATCAAACCCCAGAATCCCGCTATGAAGCCTTACAAAAATTTGGTAGAGATTTGACAGAACAGGCAAAAGCTGGAAAACTCGACCCGGTAATTGGGCGGGATGACGAAATTCGGCGGGTAATTCAAGTATTGTCTCGTCGTAGCAAAAATAACCCTGTATTGATTGGTGAACCTGGGGTAGGTAAGACTGCGATCGCAGAAGCATTAGCACAGCGGATGGTAAATGGTGACGTTCCCGAATCTCTGAAAAACCGCAA
>JBGTMK010000860.1:0-2183 GCA_041743605.1 Nostoc sp. | reverse complement strand
CACCCTTGCATTGGTCTAAAGTTAACAAACAAGTCTAATTACCCCCCTTAATCCCCCCTTGGAAAGGGGGTAAACTAGAAATACAGTTCCCTCCCCTTTCCTTGGGGAGGGTTTGGGAGGGGTAAAACTTACCCTTAAACTCAGATGAGTGAACTGTTTCAGACTTGTGTGTACACCGTAGCTTGTCTTGGTGGGGGGTTAGGTCTTTTCTTTTTTCACTGCATAAAAGCGGGAAAGGTAAACACTGTTCAACTTCCTGGAGATAATTTTCACAACCCAAAGTATTGAGTAACTCTCTCAGACGTAGCCGCCGCTTACTTGTAGTATTACTATGAGCTAGATAGACATCCGCCAAAGCTGCCAAGACTGGCAAACATTCCTCTGGTGGTAACAAAATTCCCGTATCGCTGGGCGGTTGACCCTTCTCGCCGACACTGAGACAAAGGCGAAAGTAAACATGATCTTCAACTAAGACAGCAACAAAGGCGATATCATTCAAGCGATCGCACACTCGAATTATCCCACCACCATCAAAGCAAACGCTAAACTTTGCCGACAGTCCCGAAAGTGCCGGATGTGCAGCAATATAATCATCCCAACCTTGGACAAAAGGGCGAGTGTCGATTAATTCTTGGGGATCGATACCAGCAGTTGGACTGGTCATAATATTGCGGATTTGGTCTACAACAGTATTGCCAGAACCCAATCCCATATCTTGTAGGTACTTCAGAACCTCAGCATTTATCCCGGTGCGGATTTCACGGACTTGCAGGTTAGCTCGATTAGTCACATCTATATAGCCGCCACCGTGTTGTTCTGCTATATCTGCGATCGCACGGCACTGCTGACTACTAATAATTCCACCTGGTATTCTAATGCGAGATAATATACCATCTGCGGCGGGAGTAGCATAAAACAGGCCAGGACAAGTGGCAAATCCAAAAAGCAAATTTAGAACTCCTTCCCCGTGCAACGCAGGGAGTAGACGGTGAGTGTGTCTTGAGGACATCCTGAGAGTTGGCATTCTGACTTGGGTGATCCCATCACAGCTGCGGCACAGTCCCGGAATTTCACCGGAGTTTCCCAAATCTCAGCTTTAGTAATTTAGATTTTGTTTTGGTTATGGATATTAACCAGACATCATCCAGATAATCATCTTACATTACCAGAGCCATAAATTTTACCTTAGCTTATCTACTGCCGTTTTAAGTGGTTGATGGCTACGTTGGTGCGATCGCGTGGTGAGTTTTTGTTTTTATCCCCTTGCGGGGTAATGCGATCGGAAAGTTCTGTATCAGAAATGGGCTGAGGATTAATCAACAAAACCCTTACGCCGTCTTGATTTTGACTTTTGACTTTTGACTTCCGCCTTGCGGTACTAGGTTAACTGAAAACTCAGCTAACCTAGACAAGAACGTAGATGATTGTTTCTGGAATCTTAACAATTTTCTCCTGATGTTTCACAAGCGCCAATACTCACCCAACGGCTAGAACCATCTTCCCAATGTTCTTTCTTCCATATAGGCGCATTGTGTTTGAGCGTATCAATAGCATATTGGCAAGCTTCAAACGCCTCACTCCGATGAGGACAACCCACTGCTACTAAAACGCTGATTTCCCCAACTCGCAAACGTCCAACGCGATGATAAATCGCTACTCGATTCACATCAGAGGTAGATAAACGAATATCAGCAGCAATTTGATAAAATATCCGCATTGCCATCGGTTCGTAAGCTTGATACTCTAAAGCAACCACAGGTTTACCATCGGTTTGATTGCGAACCATACCACTCATCACAACCACAGCACCGTTGGCTGGATCATCAGACTTGGTGTAGATTTCTTCGAGAGATAATGGTGCAAAGGTAATGGCAAAACTATCTTCGGATCTTGGTTTAACAGCAGAGGCTAGTGTAGTCGTCATAACTGCATTGATATAATGTGGGCTTTTTCTATTCTCTCTGAACTGAGCATTGCTGGTCTATGTTTTATAAGAAGAATTCAGAACTCAGGAGTCAGAAAACAGACATGAATTTTGAACTTCATAGTGGATGAATCCAGGGGTTTAAGACCCCCACTAAATCCAGGGCTGTTTCATTCCCTAAAGAGCTTTAAAAATCAAGGGTTCTAGCGATTAAAAATTAGTTATTTTGTTACCGGCGTGCCGATGAAACCAACTATTT
>JBGTMK010000859.1:0-3141 GCA_041743605.1 Nostoc sp. | reverse complement strand
AATGCAGGGAGTTCGGCATACAGGGATAAACTGCCATAATCCAGATAGCTTAAATTCTCCGTCATTGAGTTCTTCAAATAATCCCGAAGGGGCTTCTTGGTGTGCCACTAATTGAAAATGCATTTGATGTGGTTGGTCGGGCTTAGGGAAATGAATTACTTTCGGATAAACCAACAAAGTAGTTTCGTTAGTGTCTTTTTTCTTGAGATGTATTTTCAGTGCCTCAAATGGCTTGGGTTTAGAGAAGATTGAATATTCTCGTCTACCAATTTCAATCTTTAATTTCTTGTCTTCAGTAAAATTTATCTGACCCGAAATCACCCCAACTGCTTGGAAGTAATTCTGTTGTGACTGCTCTTCTGATTGCTCGACTTGCTCTGACATTTTTCTTCCCCCTGTATTAACACCACGCTATTTCAAAATCGGCATCACACTCAACCATGATGATTTGTAATTTTTGGTTTTTTTTGGTGTAATTATCTCGCTTCAGTGCATGAGCAAGATTAGTAGCAATGGTTATTTTACCTGAGCCTCTCTTTTGTTTCAGGATGGCGATAACTGTTGGCATTTGTAGACTCCAGCATTTTGAGTAAACACTCATTTGAGTAAATACTCAGTTCCTCATAGCATCAATTTTGGGTAATGACAAGTTAAAAGCTTAGGGAAACTCTATAGTATATAAGTACTAATTAGAGATAATACCTATGGTTAAAAAGAAAAATTCTGGCGATGATTTTGGATTCAAGGATTTAGACAAGTTTAAATTCAGGAACCCTCCCCCACGACGAAAAAAGCTTATCCCAGAGCTACCAGCACCTTTAGCAAATATTGACCCACCAAGTATTGATTCGTAGTAACTAACCAAAAATTAAGAAAGCACCTTTGCTTTGTCTCCGTTAGTGTGATCGCTTGCGGCTTAATCTGGGGCTGGATGCTTTACTGTAGCCCCCTAATTGCCGATGTCGCCAAACTATCAAATTCCGACATTTTCCCCAACTGATGAGGTGTTGGGTTAGGGAAACTATTTTGATATTAGATTTCAGCTTCTAGCCATTAGAGAGTTAAAGACCCTCACCCTTTCAATTGCATGGGGTTGAAGCGATTAATTTGGGAATACTAATCTTGTGTAGTTTAGGCAATACTTATGAGTCCATTTAACCAAGACGATTTGAGAGGAAAAACACCAGAGGAGGGTGAGATTTTTTTAAAATAAACCAAATATAATTTATGTGTAATTGATGAATAAAGTGTAGTAGATGCCTGGATAGCTACAACAGATGTAGAACCTACGATTTATGTTCGAGTAAAAGATGGATTAATATCTAAGATTCAAAAGGTCATAGATTGATAATACAAATTCCCTATTTACAGATATTAAGAGGGGATATTCTGGTACTTGTGTAGCCAAAAAAATAATGTTACAACTTCATTAGTAAAGGGTACTTTATTTATAAGCTCTCAATATTAAAAAAATTATTGTTTAATCGATAGTTTGAAATTTATAAGTCATGCGAGTGCTAGGTGCAAAAAACAATGTATTTAATAGGAGCTTATAAAGTTCATGTAAAAACACCAACACTAACTTCTGCTCTAGCTCGTCTAGAGCCTGCGGAAGAAGCTGATATGCCTACCTCTAGTCAATGGAGTTTCAATTGGAAGGAGCTATGGAAAAGAACTGATTTTGAAAATCAGTATATTATTAAACTTTCGTATAATAATATATTGTTAGGTTTACTTAGATATGATGTTTACTCAAATGAAGAAGGTATCCCCTATGGGGTTGAAATTTTGCAACTAGAATCTGTATCTAAACAAACGGCTTTAGTAGCACCTGTAGGGCAATGGCTTGTGTGGTATGCGACTCAGGTTGCATTGGCTTTTTGCTTTTTTGATAAATATGATGAAACTTTGGTTAACCTTGACTCTTTGGAGGATGCTATCTCATACTATAAAGATATAATTGAAATGAAACCTCTGGGCTGGGTTACAATTGCCCCAGGAGAAGACGGTTATGCCTTTGAATTTGATGTTACAGGAGCAAGATACTTCTGTGAAAGACAAAAAACCAGATACGGATACCCAGAAAGAATTTACCCCTAACCAGGTTCGCGCTGGCTATAAAACGGAATTGAGCCGTAAAGAACGGCAAATATGGCTAAAGACAAGAACTTACTCTCAAACTAAGCCTCTTCATATTCCTGCTTGAAAAGTCACTTTTTACTTTATCAGATAAAGTGCGGTTGATAATTAGCAATAAATACTGAGCGATATACCCTTCTTATAATTAGGCAGAAAGGGTATATCGCTCAGTTTATAAAGACTTTTATTGTTTAAGTCCCATTAAGCAGCGTTAAACCACCAATCTATTGGGGCGTTAACTTCTTTATAAAACTATTGACAAATACTTATTTTTATGGTATCATAAGGCACAAGCTCGATTTTTATATCGAGCTTGTGCCTATGGTAGAAACTTATATTAAAAATTTTAAATCTTAAAAGCAATTTTATAAGTAAATATAATAAGTAGAAAATGTGATCGCACCTACTTTCTTGAACTTGCTCCCTCTCTAACTCTGATTTCGTGATAAACCTTTTTTCCGCCGACGAGGGCGATCGCGCTTTTGGCTAATCGGTGGCTGAATGCCTTATAGCCATAAAATGGCTAAATATGAAAAATCCTAGATGTATTGGGTGGGGTGGTATTGATTGTCAGGTTAGTTACTTGATGATGATGTAGATGTTGAAGAATTGGGTTAAGTCCTTGAATAACTTTGAAACCACTTAATATTTTTTCGAGGACTTATGAACAAGGAAACAATTTTATTTGCAATGTTTTCTGTGATTTTTGTCGTTTTAGCTATGCGTAGTGTAGTAGATAGTCAAGCACAAACTGTTTTACTTGAGTACTCAAAGCTATTCCTAGCAGGCTACTTAGGTTATTTACTCAAATAAAAATCTCTAGCTAGTTTGACTAACTGGGGGGTGCTGCGTTGCACAAAGCGCTCGATATGAAGCGCAGTGTCTCAAATCCTCCTCATTCTCGCCACACCCCTCAATTTCTCGCTTGTGAGAAATCCAGGTCTAAGTATCCAAAAACTCCAGTTCACTAACATCAATGAGATTTAATCCACCCGCCGCAGC
>JBGTMK010000858.1:0-5614 GCA_041743605.1 Nostoc sp. | reverse complement strand
AGCCGCGTAAATTTTCTTAGGTTTTAGGCGTTTAACTCAGTCTGACTCAGTTTGTAAAATAACTGGGGTAATTTCTGATGACTAGTTTTTTGGTTCGCGAGTGATACTCGCGAACCAACTTCTTTTTGTCCAAAGTCCAATCCCTAAGTGCGGCTGCAAAGTATCTGTGAGCATGGGTTTCACTTTCAAAACCATACTTTGCACGTTGCAACGTTCGGATGATGGCATCCTCTAAACAAATGGCATACTTGATTGCTTCTATCAACTTCCAGTCAAGGATATTAATTCCAAGTTGCTCTAATTGCTCATCATACTTTGCTAGAATTTGGTACTCTGTTTCGTCCCACGGTTCACTTTGAGATGGTTCTTTTCTAGAAATCTCCCCTAAATATTCTTTGGCTATTCGGCTAGCTTTGGCAATTTCTTCTAGTGACCATACCATAGTGTTTTTGTTGAAGAAGTTACAATTAGTGTACCTTCATATATTGGTACTTATAGACACAGCAATATCTTCTTTATCCTTTTGTTCAATGACTGTCAACTTTCGCTAAATTGGAAAAAGGAAAACTCAAGGAAATCTTAAATGTCAGCACAATTGTTACTGGTGGATGATGAACCAGGGATACGGGAAGCCGTGAAAGACTATTTGCAAGAGAGCGGTTTCAGCGTTCAAGTCGCCAGTAACGCCCTTGAAGGTTGGGAATGGATGCAGATGAATACACCTGACTTAGTGATTTCCGATGTGATGATGCCTCAAGTGGATGGCTATCAGTTCTTGAAGCAACTGCGAGAAGATGCCCGCTTCCAAGCACTCCCAGTAGTATTTTTAACTGCTAAAGGTATGACAGGCGATCGCATTCAAGGATATCACGCTGGTGTTGATGCCTATCTTCCCAAACCCTTTGATCCAGATGAGTTAGTCGCCATAGTCGAAAATTTGCTAGCCCGCCGCGCTGCTAAGACTGCAAGTACAGGAGATGACTCTGAAACCCCCGACCTTGCTGAACTAGCCAATCAGATTGCCCAAATTAAGGCATTGTTAACCCAAAGAAATGCCATTTCCCAATCGCCAGCCCCTTTCAAAATTGATTTGACTCCCAGAGAACAAAGTGTTTTGAACTTGGTCGCCGAAGGGTTGATGAACAAAGAAATCGCCCGTCGCCTAGAAACCAGCGTCCGCAATGTGGAAAAATACGTCAGCCGTTTGTTTAGTAAAACCGGCACCAATAGCCGTACAGAGTTAGTTCGTTTTGCTCTAGAACACGGCTTGGCTAAATAGGTATTGAGAATTGGGTAATTCAATTTTGGATTTTGGATTTTAGATTTTGGATTATTCAATCTAAAATCCAAAATCTAAAATCTAAAATTCTTGCTACCTTATCTCCCCTTACCCCTAGGTAATTGGTAACAGGTAACTGGCTGCTAAACCATAACCTATTACCAGTAATATATAAAACATAAGTATTTCAGCAAACTAGGCACTTAGCTAAAGCAAAAGCTAAAAGAAAGGTTATTATTTTTACTTTGGTCTTTTAGTTTTTTATTGGATTTGTGCCTGTTGTCCAATTCCCCATCTGTAAAGACACAGGGTTTTTTCTTCCTGGAATGTTTTGATAAAAACTCGGTAAAATGCACCCGGCTGAATTTGCTCTCAGATTCTACCAGTACCCTTTGCTACAAAGTTTTTAATAGCGGAAACTGTTCCTGGGACTTTGTGCTGCTAAATAAGACCTTCAAAAAGTAGAAACCACAATATTTAATGAATCCTACTTGCTGTTTAGTTTTTATGGCAACGGGGGTATGAGATCAACATTTAATTTGATACCCAATTCACGTTTTTTCATTACTTAAATTACACATTTAAGTTTGGGGATTTTCAGCAGCATTACGCAAGCGCATAAGCTGGCGTCGCATTTGAGGAGAGGCTTTAAACTCAGACACTTCCTGCGCTTTAACGGACGCTTGCAGCGTCTCTAGAAAGTCGTCAGAACCTTCAGTTAAAGCATCAAGTAGCACTTGTAATAGTTGCTCGCGATCGCTCAATAAACTCTTTTCCTCAATCAACCGGAATTTGAGATGGATTTCGCACTCATAAACACCTACTTCGAGATTATTTATCTGGCGTGGTAATGCTTTGGAGTTCATAGCTATTGAGATTCCTTTACTTGGTTGTCATGAGGGTAAGGAGGTAGATGTCCAGCAAAATTCTTTATATCTCTTTTGAATCCAAAGTGCTTGAATTAAGAATTTTTCTTCATCAATCACTTTTGTATTCCATTTCACTCTCCTGTGTTGTATTTACAAGCTAAATTTTCATTGTCTAGATTTTGATGTTCTCGTGCCAGATGTAGCTTATGGTAAGCCATAACTATTATTCAGTTTTTAAGATTCTACACAATAAAGTTTCTGTAAGAAGTTGCTCGACCTTTTTAAAGGTTTTTACATCAACTTTATGTTAACGTCAATAACCGTTTGACTTGTTACTCTAATTTTGGTGTTTATACGTAAGTAAAACCTCTGACTTATTTTGAGTTTATTAAAGCCAGCAGTCGATGTAGCGCTATTCAGTAAATTTACTAGATGTATGTTTTTTGCAATAGAAAATTCAGGATAAATTGATGAGCAGAATTATTAAGGCCAAAACTTTTGTTCTCCATAAAAAATGTACACAGATTAAATTATTCCTACCGAGTGCTTATCCCTACTGGCTTTTGGGCTTAATGAGTACAAAAATTTTAGCAGCAGGTAAGATTAGTACACCAAATAAAAATACTCAATCCAATAATTTTTACAGAAAAATAATTAGACTACTGTCAGTAGGAGCATTTAAGTTTGTCTTCAACTCATAACAGAAGTAGCAAGCTAATCACTACAAGTGATATTTTTACTTATGCCCATTCAATAGACCCTTTTGAAATTAGGTTCAAAGCTTGTAAATTGAGAGCATTCAAGCTCAGATATAGCGTTTACAATAATTTCAGTGTAATCCACGCAAATCTTACACCTTTTTATGGATAACCCGATGCTGCTCAAGTCCACAACCCGGCATATCCGCATTTTTGCAGGTGAAATTGACCGGGATGGCGATCTGATTCCTAGTCAACAAGTCTTAACCTTAGATGTTGACCCCGATAACGAATTTAATTGGAATGAAGATGCGCTGCAAAAAATCTATCGAAAATTTGATGAATTAGTAGAAGCATCTAGTGGCGTAGACCTCACAGACTATAACTTGCGCCGTGTGGGTTCAGATTTAGAGCATTATCTGCGATCGCTCCTGCAAATCGGCGAGATCAGCTACAATCTTTCTGCCCGTGTCACCAACTACAGCATGGGAGTCCCCCAAGTTGCAATTGACGAGAAACAATAAGCAAATAAGTTGCTAGCGGGCTGCTGAACCCTTCTGTGTCAACTTACCTAACTTTTCACGGTATCTGGAAAACCTCTCTTCTATTTCTCTCTCCTCGCAGGAGAGAGACTTTGAATTCCTGGTTTGGAAGTTAGATTTTCCGTGGACTTTTCCAGATGAGGTGAAAAGTCAGATCAACTTACAGCTATTTTTATTGGTACTTAGTCAAAATCAAGTACCTCTTTCCCAGCCTCTGGCTGGGAATACCACCTGTGAGTGTTGCCGCTGCCTCCCTAAAGAGTATTTCCTTCTTGGAACCTGGAAACAAGATTACAATTTTTTAAGGCCACTTCATTCATTAGGTACTTTGTGGTCGAATTATATTTGCTATTCTTAATTCTTAATTAAAGTTAATTGTTGCTATCCTACTTATAAACTAAATAAATACCAACATGATCTGCCTCTTGATGATGGGGTAATTTAGCAAAAGCAAATAGCACAGTTATGCTTGGGTTATGCTTTGGTAACAGGGTTGGAGTTAGTTGCTTTGTGATCAAGAGTCACAGGGCAATAAAAGCTATGATGAGGCTGTAGGGTTGAGTTGGGAGCATATTCTTTGCATAAGTAAGTATTAGCACCTGCTGATATCCGCCAGCTAAAATCATCATCTAAAGTCTGGGTATGTCAAGTTTAAGAAAGATGAGCGGTCTAGATTGTCCCTACTAATGCTATTAAAGAAATTGCCAATCGCTGATCGGTGCGAAAACTATGGAAAATGACGCGGCAACGCTCTACTGTCCAAACGAAAATTGTCAGGCTGCCAACCCCCTGACTCATAAGTTTTGCCAGCGATGTTCCACGCCTCTACCCAAAAATTACCTCTGGGCTGTGGTAGATGGTCCAAGTGTAGGTAGCCCTGGAGAAATATTAGCCGATCGCTATTTAGTCTTTGATAAATTTCTTCTTTTAGATACAAAACCTGGTTTATTATCGCTAACGCCTGAGTTAGATAATCTACAGCCTCTAAGAGCTTACCTGAGACTCATTCCCTACCGTTTACACGTACCGCAGGTATATGGAGTGCTTTTTCTAACTGATAGCCCCTCCCATCGAGAAGTATTACTTTTAGAAAAACCGCCACTATTAGTAGATGACACTCTCCAACAAGTGCATTTGGGCAGCGAGTTAACCACCGCTTGGCGTGACGCTACATCGATGCGCCAACTCAATTGGTTATGGCAAATAGCTCATCTATGGCAACCTCTTGCGAGTGAAGGTGTCGCCTCTAGCTTACTTGACTCATCTGTATTACGGGTAGAAGGATCATTAGTACGTTTGTTGGATTTGCGTTTTGACACCGAAGTATCACCAGAATTGCCCCAATTAGGTGAATTTTGGCAGCAGTTAGTCAAGAATGCTAAACCAGCCATAACTGAATTTGTCGAACGCATTAGCCTTTCCTTAATTCAAGGAGAGATCAACTCAACCGATCAATTAATCGGAGTTTTAGATCAGGGATTGGCACAATTAGGGCGATCGCAAACACCCACGATCAAAATTATCACCAAAACTGACACCGGGCCAAGTCGCCAACGCAACGAAGATGCCTGTAGCCCCCCCAGTGGAACTCTGGTGAGCAAACCACCCCAGCCAACAGCTTTAGCAATTGTCTGTGATGGCATCGGTGGTCATGAGGGCGGTAATGTTGCCTCAAATTTAGCCATTGAAACGATCCAGCAGCAAGTACAGCAACTGACAAAAGTTCCCTACGATCACATAGACCCCTCACTGCTGCTGAATGACCTAGATAAAGCTGTGGCAATGGCCAATGACAAAATTAGTCAGCGCAATGACGTTGAAAATCGCCAAGGGCGTCAACGCATGGGCACGACTTTAGTCATGGCATTGCCTGTTGCCCACGAAATGTACATTACCCACGTTGGCGATAGTCGTGCTTACTGGATTAACCGTCACGGCTGTTATCAAGTTACCCTCGACGATGATGTTGCCTCCCGCGAAGTGCGACTAGGTTATGCCATTTACCGCGAAGCCATACAACAAAATTCTGCTGGCTCTCTTGTCCAGGCTTTGGGCATGGGGCCGAGCACTGCATTGCATCCGACATCGGCACGGTTTATGCTCGATGAAGATGCTATTTTTCTGCTCACATCCGATGGTTTGAGTGATTTTGATCGGGTGGAGGAATACTGGGAAACAGAAATCTTGCCGATTTTACTTGGGGAAACAAATATAACAAATGTTGCG
>JBGTMK010000857.1:0-2381 GCA_041743605.1 Nostoc sp. | reverse complement strand
TAGTTTCTGTGGAGTTGTCTTTACTTATTTGAGGAGTACAAATGCGTGAGGCTATCGCTGTTGCTTGGTTATTACTATTTTTTGGCGATTTTCTATCTACATTTTTTTACCACGTACCCGAGCACGTTTTTGGTAGCCTACATTTAAAAACACACCACTCTTGGAAAAAGGACTTCCGCCACTACGCTATTTTGACTTTTAATCCCCAGGTTCTTTTAGATGGTATCTTGGGAGCTTTGCCTTATGTACTCATAGCAGTAGTCTTATGGTCTTTCTCTCCCATTGGCGTGATTTCTGGATTACTACTTGGTCAGTTTCATGTATGGTGGAGACACATAAGTGTACTGGGTTGGCAAACTCCAAAGCCTGTAAATATTTTATGCCAAATTCTATTTATTACTACTCCTGAGAGACACTGGTTACATCATCACAAAACTAATTTAGGTTTCGGTGATATTTTCACCTTCTTTGAACAACCTGCACAAATGTGGTTACGCTGGCTTCGACTACTCAGACTTCGTTTTCGCTACTCTCGGATATAACTGAAGCACCACGTACCTAAATACTTTTTAAAAAGACCAAAAAAAGCTGCGATCGCAGCTTTTTTTTGAGAATAAATGTGCTTACCTAACATATTCAAAAATTTTAAATATAACTTAAACCTACAATTTTTTCTAATTATAAAGTTTTTCTTTATATTTTTTTAGAAGTCATCAAAAAGTAAACGAGTTACACAAAGAGAAGGATGCCTCTATTACGGAGTTTCAAGGTATTGGCTACTGCTCAACTTCACTGTTACATCACCAATATTTTTGGGAAGACTAGTCTTAATTAGTAAATTATTATATTCCTAGATTTTTATGACTATTCCTCTCTTTTCTAGAGGTGTTGGGCGTAGCTTGCTTATCCGAAGAGGTAAGGATAGCTACGGTGAAGAAGCCAAGAGGACATTCAGCGATCGCTTAGTCGAGCCGCAGGAGACAGAAGGTAGAAGGTTGAAATACAGTGCAGATTACTCTTGGAGACGCTCTGTTAAAAGACCTACACTGATTGCCAGAAATTTGCAACCTGCTCTAGATGAGGTGTTTCATGTCCGCAGTTAGCCTCAGAAAGCTGCTCAACAAAAAAGAGTTGCCATCTCTTATTCATAACTTAGTCTACCAGTTCAACATTGCCATTGATGTTGAACTGGTAGACGGCACGAAACTGATTAGCATTGGGGAGCAAACTACCAAAAACCGATATCCAATCGAGGTTTCAGGAGAAATCATCGGTTGGGTTGTTGGGGAAGAACAGGCAACTCTACTTGCCACTTTGCTCTCGTTTTTCGCCAAGCAGGAAGCTGAGAAGAAAGTACTCGCTAAAGAATTGCTAGAGCGATATCAGGAAATTGATTTGTTTGAGGATATATCGACTCAACTGACAACAAGTTTAGATACGCGACAGATTGGCCAACTTGTGCTTCAGGAATTGAGTCAATTAATTGAATCATCTGCCGGGATGATTTTGCTCCTCAGTCCAGATGCAACTGCCTTTGAAATTATTGCCGAATTTGGAGTATTTTTTGACCACAGTCGGCCAGAACCAGGGAAGGGAATTATTGGCAACATTGTGCAATCCAACCGAGCAGAACTGGTCAATGATGTGCAAGCTGATCCGCGATTAGAGGGGCAAAAAAACGTTAGTGCAATGATTTGTGTACCGTTACGAGCCAAAGAACGGGTACTGGGAGCGATCGCTATTGGAACGCCCAAAACTGACTCATACAAGGCCGAACACCTGAAACTGGTGAGTATCTTTGCCTCTCAAACAGCGATCGCCATTGACAAAGCTGTGCTTTATGAGCAAAGCACTCAAGCAGCTGTCCAGGCAAAAGCCCAGACACAGAAGCTTCAGCAAGCTCTCCATGAGTTGCAATTAGCCCAAACTCAGTTGATCCAAAGCGAAAAAATGTCCAGTTTAGGGCAACTCATTGCCGGAGTTGCTCACGAAATCAACAACCCAGTTAACTTTATTTGCGGCAATTTAAAGTATGTTGCCGAATACGCCCAAGACTTGTTGCACCTGTTGGAAAAGTATCAGCAATTCCTACCTGTTGCTCCTCCAGAACTGGAATCAGAGTTAGACAATATAGACCTGGAATTTATCATGCAGGATTTCCCCAAACTGCTAGATTCGATGAAAGTGGGCACAAGTCGCATTGTCGAAATTGTTCAATCCCTGAAAAATTTCTCCCGCCATGACGAAGCCGACATGAAAGCCGTCAACATCCATGATGGCATCGATGGAACCTTAATGATTCTTCATCATCGCCTGAAAGCAGATGTTCGTCGTCCGGCAATTGAAATCGTTAAAGACTATGCAAAACTTCCCCTAATTGA
>JBGTMK010000856.1:0-2907 GCA_041743605.1 Nostoc sp. | reverse complement strand
ACTCCAACAAGCTCTATAGAGTTTTTAGAATTTACAGTTACATCTCCTCCAGAGCCACTTCCAAGAGTTAACGAACCAATAATACCTCCATCTTTGGCACTTAAAATTCCTGTTGAAAGGGCTAGATTGCCTGCATTACCAGAGCCAGAAGCTCTAGTAAGAATAGTACTAGAAAGCTCTGAAGTCCCCGATAAGTACCCAATTACTTGAGTAGATTCAGCAGTATTAACTGTTAAGTTACCACCTTTGCCAGTACCAAAAGTTGAAGTTAGGACTTCTCCACCATCTTCTACAGACAAATTTTTCGTAGACAGCGTAAGATTGCCACTATCTCCAGAGCTAAAGGTTGCAGTAATGATATTACTGGGTAGCTGAAGAATGGAAGAGGAACCGTCAGCAACTTGAGTGAATTCGGAAGCATTCACAATGATATTACCTCCCCTACCTGCACCGTAGGTTTTAGCAACTATTGCTGCTCCATCCTGGAGAATTAAATTTTGAGTTGAAATTTCAATTTTTCCTCCATTTCCTACTCTAGTTTCATTAACTAAGCTAGTGGGAATTACTCCATTCCGAGAAGTTCCTATTATTCTCAATTCTTCTGAGGCATTTACAATAATGTCACCGGATAATTTATTCCCTTGGTTTTGAATCAAAAAGATTGAGCCACTTGCTAGTTCGACATCAGCACCTTGTGCTTGAATAAAACCACTATCGGAGCCACTAACATCTGCTATTGACTGTTGAGATAGTTGAATATTTTTAAAGCTAACTGCATCTTCATAGCTTAAAGTCCAACCACTGTAAGCTGTATTAATACGTACTATTCCTTTGTCAACACTACTTAACTCAATCCGCCCTCCACTTGCCTCCAGCTTTCCTCCCTCTAAAGCTATGTCACCACCCACTAAAGCTAAAGTCTTCTCTGGTTTGACACGCAAGCCATTTGAGCTAATGGTTCTAATAAATGGTGAGAATGGGTCATTGAGAGTCAGATTGTGTCCTGTACCTTGAGCCTGAATTGCGCCTGGATTACCATCAAATCCTAAGCCAATAGGTGCGCTCACTGTTAATAAGGGTTGATTTTGTGGAGTTTTTGCACTGAATTGACTGCCATCAGCAAAGTTAATCCTGTTAGCAGTGCTAGCTAAGAACGAGCCACCAATGTTTAGGGCAGCATTGGGACCAAAAATAATCCCGTTAGGATTAATTAGAAACAGGTTAGCGTTGCCGTTAGCCATCAGCAAACCATCAATCTTAGAAATGGATAAACCAGTTACTCGACTAATAATATTTTGAACATTTGAGGCATTATTAAAGTAGGCAGTGCTACCTGTGGATAGAGAAAATTGCTCGAAGCTGTGAAATAAGTTGCTTCCTACTTGCGTTCCTCCATTAATATTGCTGATATCACCTTGTGGAGTAACTAGAGAATTGACAGGTAATGCTTTATCTGGAAGAATCTGCGCCATCGCAGACGAAGATAATAACACATAAAAGATGAAAGCTAATTGCTGGCAAAAAACAAGAAAAATATTGTATTTTTTCATCTCAATTTTAAATTTTGCTTTTAATTAACTTCATTGAGTGAAACTTCTTTGGTAGGACTAAGTTGAGGGCTTTACATCACGACAAAATACAAATAAATTATCTGTTGCACCTCGTCCGACCCTAATTTCTCGATCTAAGTAGGAGGTTATCCATAAAGCTTCTTTCTGTAGAAATTCTAATACTGGTATTTTCAACTCAGGAAAACTCCAATTAGATAGCCCAAAGGGTTTTGTTGCTTGTATGGAAAATGAGTTAAAGGACACTGTGGCAGTTTTCTCATCCGTACCCCATTTCCAATGTCCATTAGCTTGTAACTGCCACTCCCCTAAAATGGGTAATTCAAGCTGGGCGCTATTGGAGGCTGAGATTTTTCTGGTATTGCTGTCACTAGTCAATGTTTGCCACACGCGTTTAATTTTGATTGCACTCCCAAAATCTGGAATTGATGCAATCTGCCGTGTGACGATTGTCCCAGCAGATGCATACACTAATTGCCAGTTACCTAATAGAGAAGGAAGATGATTAGGCTGAAGTGGTTGCGGAATAGGACTTATGCTCTCTAACTGTTGTACAAGTTGATCAATAAGTTCGTCAGAGTTTGGAAATAGGCTTTGCTGTAGTCCCAATTTCTCTATACGTAATAAAAGCTCAGTTTTTAAAGCAAATCTCGCTGTATTATCCTCTAACATGTCGATATTCTACTTTTACGCTTGAAAGTTACTGTCAATAGTAATTATTAGTCATCAGTGATATTTTTTAACCACAACCAGCCAACCAACTAAGTCTGCATGGCGCTCGTTAAGTATTCAAGCCTTAGTATAGGTGTTTAAGTTAGCAGTATCCGGTATCTGTAGGTTGCGATCGCGGATACTGCCTTTGCTTGTAAGCTTTAGTTTGGCAATGTTTGGAATGCCAGCAATGTATTTTTTGTAACTCATAGAAATTAGGGAAACTCAGCTAAATCAGGAACACACAGGAAACACAACAGACAATTGTTCTTCATTGAAAGCAGTTGCTTGTACTATTCTTGACAGCGTTGCTAACTACTGACAAAAGTAGTTTGTTGCGACAAAACCTTCTTTTGTCAGAATTGCTAATTTCGGACTACCTTAGCAAGTTAAGATCATGATTTTAATCTTGAATTTAAGCGAATCACATTTATCTGCTTGATATTAAATGGTTAAAAGCCAAGAAAACTTTGAGATTGTGATCGCGTTTCAAAAGTTCAATAAATACCATGCAGATATAGCTCCTAAAGGGAGGAGCTAGCACTAAGGCAGAAGACTGCGCTGCCTCTTTGTCTCAATAAGATTTTGGCTACTATAAGCCCAGCAATTCTCATTTTGAAAAAAAATC
>JBGTMK010000855.1:0-10088 GCA_041743605.1 Nostoc sp. | reverse complement strand
TTGAATAATGTATTTGAGACAATATTTAGGTGGGTGATTAGAGCGATCGCTTGGTTTATCGCTTTATTTTCTCAGGGTTGGTTTGGCGTATTGACTGGCTTAATTGTGGGTACTACAACGGCTTTCTTCGCTTGGCTGGGTTGGGGTCAGTGGCGACAGTGGCGCAATCGTCGATGGTTAAAGAAATTGCCAGCAATGGAAAGCCTGTATCAACAAATGCTGCAATGGACAACCCAAAAAGGTTTGGGTAAGCATCCAGCACAAACACCTTTGGAATATGCCAGAGTCTCATACCAGCATCACGCCCCTGCAACTGCTGAGGTAATAGATGAGATTAGCCAAGCCTATGTTGGCTGGCGTTATGGTGGTCATACGCCTAACTTGAAGCGATTGCGAGAAAAATGGCAAGGTATTAAAAAGACTGCTAAAACTGCTAAGTAGTTCAAGACTTCGTATTAATTACTCACAAAGTTTTCATCGCTTAACAAGCTCAACATAAGCTTAAGATTGTTGTTGAGCTAACAAGGGAAAATGAATGAGAATCAAATCACGTTGAACACAGGACAAACGTTGCAGTGGAGATTCAGCTAACTGTTCTTTGTGATTAAGGTATGCTTCTCCAGCGCTTTGAGTTTACGTTATTCGCGGCAAAGTCAAGTTCGATTAAGACTTAAATCCTTATGACCTCACTAGAGGTACAAAATTGTTCGCAGTCCTTCATCTATTTCTTCTTGTAAATGTTCTGGTAGTGATCCAACGCGCTCTACTAAAAACCTTTTGTCAACAGTAAAAATTTGAGACACATTAGCTACAGAATCTCTGGGTAAACCTGTAGTTTCACGCAGTAACAAAACATTGCCTGGTGCTTGTGCTAACCGAGTGTTAGAGGTAATGATTACAACAATTACGGTGCTGATACGACTTTGAGTAAAAATATCATCTTGAACAATCAAAATAGGGCGACGATACCCAGGTTCTGAACCGAGTGGTTCAGGTAAATTTGCCCACCAAATTTCTCCGCGATACACTACCAATCCTCATGGGGCAAGGACATAAATTGTAACTTTGCCAATACTGGATCTAGTTCAGAGGACTCTTGAGAATAAACTGTATTCAGTTGGTTCAACATCTGATTCCGGTTGTATTTCCGCAAATATGCTTTCAAAGCTTTTGTGTAAAGTTCACTGCGTGATACACCTAACTCTCTAGCTAGTACTTCTGCCTCTTCAAAAACTGAATCTGGAAGCGAAATTGCAGTTTTCATAACTACGCTCATTTTGGTCACTACACTTCTAGTTATACCCTGGTTATACCAATTTCAAAATATTCGTGCAATAAGTCTATTTTTCTTAATTCAGAACCAACCCTTTTTAGTGTTGACATAGGTTTGTACGAACTCTCGATCCGACTTTGTTAGGTAAATAATTCCCTCAATAATGCTAATAATAGCCATGACGAACGCACCATAACCAGCAGTCAACAGGGTTATAAGAAGCATGATAACGCCTTCTTTAGTGTAGCCCAGGATAAACTTATGAATACCCAATGTTCCCAGCAGAATTGCAAAAATTCCGGCAGATATCTTTTTATCGCCACTTGCAACATAAGAAGTTACTCTAGCTGAGTTTGTTGTTCTTAGCGTTGGGGTTGAAAATCCTGGTGTCGGAGAGGATGTAGATGATTGAGTAACTACTTCTAGTTTTTTTAGCTTTAGTGTCTCTAAATCAACTGGCTTGTTCAAAATTTCATCCAGTTCATAAGTTAATTCTCCGGCTCTTATCCAGAGTGCAGAAAGTACTGTATCAAACTCATATAAACCATGAATAATAGATTTAGGTACATTGGGAAATTCACTAGCCATCAATTTCCCGACAGGTTCATTTGCTGCTATTCCTGTCAGCAAACCAAGACCAATGAAAATACCATTTAGTAAGCTTGCTCGTTTAACTTTGTGACCCATACATTCAAGCGAAAGCTCATAATAAAGCATAACTTTCTGGATTAATTCGGTTAAATAAGGACAAACTTCACTATCAGGAGAACGTTCAAATTTTTGAACTGCTAATTTTGTTATTCCTAAGACAGGTGGTAAGTCATTATAACTAATGCCAATAGATGTTCTAGCTTTCAAATTCATGAACTGTTCTAGAACATCTTGTGCAAAGTTAGTTTGTAGCTGCTTTTTCTTTGTATTACTTTCCTCAAATGTAAAAATTTGATCTTGTCCACCTTGTCCAGCAAGTTCAAGTTCTTGATTCCAAACTGGAAATTCTTCACCTAAACATTTGCCGTAAATCTTAACTCTCTCAATCAATGCAGTTTCCAAACTTGTAATTCCCTTGCGGACAAACGCAACTAAAGCTTGTTGATCTGTGACTTGAGCAGATTCCAGCATGATTTGTAAACAACCATCCTTAAATGCGACTTTGGCAGTAACGCCTTTGGGCTGGAGAGATCGATTCATCAAAGCAGCAATAGCTTTTGGATCGCCTTGTTTAGCAAGTTGTAGGAGATTAGGTTGTACATTAGTCATGGCTGTCTCTAGAGAAAGTAGTAAATTCTTATCCTAGAGTTCCCCAATTGAGCTTATCGCTCACGCTATCTACAGAAATTTACTTTCTCACAAATCCAAAATTGAGTTGCTAGATGTTTATTAGCTATTATTTTGGATTTCGTCTAACTTGGCACGCACCGCCTGGATATCCTGCCACATCAACCATTTCGGCGCACCTCTTTCCTTGGAAGGGTTACGCAACAAGTAAGAAGGATGAAAAATTGGCATACATAACCGCCCTTCCCACTCTAGCCACTGACCGCGAATTTTCGTAATCCCTCGCTTATCGCCAGTGATACCTTTGACAGCAGTTGCACCTGTTAACAAAATTATTTTGGGGTCAACTAAGCGAATTTGTTCTAATAAATAGGGTAGACAAGCCGCCACTTCTACAGGAGTCGGAACTCTATTATCTGGTGGGCGACATTTATTGATATTGGCAATGTATACATCATGATCAGTAGTTAGATTCACTGATGCCAAAATTTTCTCCAACAACTGCCCTGATCTGCCCACAAATGGTAAACCCGTTTCATCTTCATTTTGACCAGGCGCTTCTCCTATAACCATAATTGGGGCTTTGAGATTACCGCGTCCGACAACTGCATGAATCCGAGTGTCCCCTAATGGACAACGGTGGCAGCGATCGCAATCCTGTGTCAACTCCGTGATGCCAGAATAAGTTCCTGGAGCGATCGCAATTTTCGCGTCTGTAGGAATCAGTTCTCGTTGGTTAAAGCTTGAGTCGTCGAAGAGGCTGAGTTGGGTTTCGCTGCTCATGAAAATCAGGATTTTGGCATCAGCGCCAGCTGTTTTATCTGAGTTAAATACCGCTCTGGTTGGAGATTTATCAAGATAAATAGACTTTTGCTGAATACTTAATTATTTATACAAATCTTATTGTATCAGTTAATTTGAGACAAAATTCAGTCATGATAAAAGCAATGCCGTCCTAAGATGCTGGGGAAAACCATGTCACATACCCCACTTTTTGCTGATCGCACCCATGCGGGTGAGATATTAGCGCGAGTAATCCATGATGTTTTGACTCAGCAAACTATTGATTCTGGGGTAAAGCCTGTACCAATTGTTTATGCTTTGCCCAGAGGGGGTGTACCAGTAGCAGCACCAATCGCACGTCTTTTGAATTGTCCGTTGACAATCGTTGTAGCGAAAAAGATTAGCCATCCAGAAAACTCAGAGTTAGCAATTGGTGCAGTGACTACTTCCGGAAATGTCCTCTGGACTGATCAAAAGCTATTTCGCCCTAAACGTGATGCGCGGTGGCGGGAAATGGCTTTAAATAAAGCGATCAATCAAGCTAAGTCTCTTGAGGCTCAATTAATTTCTGCTTGTCCCCAAGTGAATACACAGGATGCAACACTTATTTTAGTTGATGATGGCATCGCGACAGGTATGACAATAGCGGTAGCAGCAACTGCTCTCAAAACGCTTTCTCCAGCAGCAGTTTGGCTATGTACTCCAGTAGCGCCACAAAAATTGCTACCCTGGTTAGAACAGTGGGGTGATCGCACAATAGTCTTGGAAACACCAGAACCCTTCCGGAGTGTGAGTAACTTTTACGTCGGATTTCCCCAAGTAGATACATTAGAAGTCCTCGTATATCTTCAGCAACAAAAGACAATGGGAAGATTTGACCAGTGCGATTAATTTTGAATTGTTTCTCTATCTCTGTTTTTTAACTATTTTGAGATGTTCCCTGCTGGTATTGCATAGCTTTGGCATAATCACCCAAGGCGTAGCAAGCGACTCTCAGACTGGCAAGAGCTTGTTCTTCACTGCGGCGGTCTTTGAGATTCCTAGCTAACACTAAACGTTCTTCATAATATGTAATTGCTTTGTTATAGTCACCTAAAGCTTCGCAAGCAACTCCTAAACTACCTAAAGATTGTTCCTCGCTGCGTTTGTCTTGAATTTCTTTGGCTAATTGCAACCGATCTTCATAATACTTAATGGCTTTAGCATAATCACCTAAGGCATAACAAGCATTTCCCAGATTCTTTAATACCTGAGAAGCACTGCGAACATTTTTTAAGGAGCGTGCTAGTACTACACACTGCTCATAATAGGCGATCGCTTTTGGGTAATTATCCAAAGCATACCAAGCATTACCTAAATTCTTGAGTACCTGTTCCTCACCCCAGTTATCTTTGAGTTCCCGCACAATCTCTAGGCTTTGCTGCTGATACTCAATGGCCTGTGTAAAGTTGCCCAAAGCTTTATATACCAATCCCAAATTATTCAGTGCTGCCACTTGACTCCGTTTATCTTGCAGTTGCTTCGTTATTTTTAAACACTTTTCCAGAAATTCAATTGCCTTTTTATGTTCATTCAGGTGGCGATATGCATTACCTAAATGGGAAAGTGCTTGCATTTGTACTGCTAAATCTGAGGTGTTATTGAGCAAAGATAGACACTGTTGGGAGTAGGAGATTGCACCTTTGTAGTCTCCAGCGCTGTAAGTTACCAATCCTAAAAAAGAAAGTACCTGTGCCTGTTTTTGCAAATCCCCAACTTCTTGAAACAGCCCTAAAGATTGTTGTAAAGACTTCATCGCCACTATTAATTCACCAGCTTGCTGCTGTTGAATTCCTTGCCTTAGTAGGTTTGACGCTTCCGATGAATGATCATCACTTTCTTGTGGAGGTAGTATTTCTGCTTGTGAACCAGAGTCAAATTCATGGGTAATTGTATTACGCTTCACTGGTTTTAGGTATGTTATGGGTAATTGCAGGGGAACTGTATTTTTCGATCGATCATTCCATGCACCTTTAGGCATCAACCCCTTCCTGTTAAGTCTGGTGATAAATCTATTGTTCCCAAAACCAGGATGTATCTTTCATCAGACTGGTTTACCACAGCCTAAGTTTAGTAGAGGTAAAAGTTTATCAATGAAGCGATCGCTAATAAAAATATTTTTTAAGCAATTGATTACTAGAACTTTGAGCCTATTAATCTAAGTTTTACGTCTTTAATTGCCTCTATCCTTCAATTTTGATTCTACTAGGAGACGATACTAGGGCAAGCATTCATAGCAACAATATTATTTAACAGTTTTATTATCAACATCTGCATTGTATGTATGGTGCAGGATCTCTCGCACCTCCATTAAAATTTTCCCTAGCATATTTTTACCACTACCATCGCTTCCACAACCCCAGTAAAAATCAATGGGCGAATTTTCAACAATTTCTGCATTGCCTGTAGAAATTAAAATATCTCTAATATCTGTATGAGTTTTAAATTTAAAGAGTACAGCTTGCCGCATAATATCATCTTTAACTTGTTCCCAATCGTGACGTAGAGGACGCGTTCTTTCACGCCCCATTCTTGCCGCATCTTTAGGTGTTTTAACTAGACGGATTTGTTCTACATGAGGTATACCTACAAACTTTTGTGCTTGAAAGTAGTGTTCGCTAGTTGACCAATACAATCCATCTAATTCAAAGCCGTGGGGTGAAAAGTTAGAGAAACAGCCATATTCTTAACGAGTGCTATAAAAATAGATTGTCATAGAAGTTGATAACAGTTTTAATGTACTGAATTTGTGAGTTTTTATAAAACAGATGATTTATTTTCTGTTGCTTCAATAAACGCTTCAAATTGACCATTAGGTGTCCATTGAATAGCTCCATTTCTTCCTGTAAAGAACAGTTTTGTTTTACTTTGATTAAGTTCAGATAAGGTTTTTGGATCAAAATTTGCAGAAGAAGTGATCGCTACTTGTGGTTGCAGAGCAATAACTAAATCTTTCAAGGATTCAGGGGCACACCAAAGTACTTGTGGGCGAGGCAGACTTCCATTTTTAACTAGTTGTTGAACCTCTTTAGACTTAACATTACCTACTAACAACCAATTTTGATCTAAAATTTGCAATTGTAAGATTGGTAATTGGTCATTAATTAATTGCGCTACTATCGAACCAGCTTTTACAGCTTGACCAACAGCCAAAGGTTGATAAACTCCTTTATTTTTTTGTAGTTCTTGTTGAATTGCCTGAATTTTAATAGAATTATCTGATTTGGGGGAATATTCGTAAAAGTTTTTGATTGGCAAACGTCGCATTAATTCAAACCAAGCATTACTTTCATTGCCTTGGAAATCAGTTGCGATCGCCCAATTAATTTGATTGACACCCTGCTGCTGTAAAAACGGTAGAATTGTGAAACGTCCTGTACCTTCATCGCCACTATTAATTACAGTTACAGTACCTCTATCTTGAACAATAACAATTGGTTCCGTACCCGATTCTAATACCGTTATCCTAAACAATGTATTTGTAGAATGCCAAAGGGGGATGAATACTAAGCCAATCGCAATCACATTAGCAAACCACCACCGCCGCTGCCACCAAGGCACTAGCCAAACCATTAGAATCAGTAAATAAATTGTCAGAAGCTGCCAAGTAGATATACTACCTACAGCCACAGAATTTCCTGGCAGGTTGCTAAAAAATTCCACTAATTTAATTAGCCAATCAGTCGGGTAATGCAACACAGTAGCTAAAAAGCTTCCTGCCTGAGTCCAGATTAACGCTGTTATGGCGCTAATGATGCCACCTATACTAATGATTGACACTAGGGGAGTACTAAGAACATTTAGTAATAAACTGTAGGATGGTACAACCCCAAAGACATAAAGTTGCACAGGTAAAGTCCAAATAGTGGCAGCGAGAGGAACGGCAATCAAAGAAGCGATCGCAGGAGGTAGCCACGCTAGGCGGCTGACTAATGTGGGTACTGTTACAACTAATCCCAGTGTTGCTAAAAAACTCAATTGAAAGCCTAAATCCCAAATCCATAAAGGATTAAACACTAATAACAGAGTTGCCGCCAATAGTAGCGAACCCAACTGTTTTACCTTCCTTTTTAATAGCAGTCCTACTAATGCCGCAAAACCCATAATTACGGCTCTGAGTACCGCAGGTTGAAAACCTGTTAAGCTCAGAAAAATTATTAAAGCCAAAAAGCCAAGGGTAAATTGCGTTCCTTTTTTTGCCCGCTTGGTTAACTGCAAGATCACACTCAAAATCAAGGAAGTTTGGAACCCGGAAGCTGCCAAAGCATGAGCTAATCCGGCTTGTACAAATAAATCGCGGATATCGTAGGGTAAATCAACAGCTTTGCTACCTAAAACCATTGCACTGACAAGAGGCCCTTCAGGGACACCCAGCCAACGAACTTGCGATCGCACAATTCGCTCCCGAATTTGCCACCATCCCCATTTGCGTTCCTGCTCTAAAACATTTATTTGTCGCCCAATCAAACCAGCAAACGTTCCTTCCTGCTTAAGAAACTTCTGAAAGTCGAAACCACCAGGATTGGAAGCCGCCTTTGGTTTATACAAAATGCCAGTCACAGCGATTTGTTGACTAGGGTATAACCCAGTAGCTTGAAGTATAGGCACTGTCACATACAATTTGCCTGTCACCCCTTTTGGAACACCTGCGGAACCTTTTTCATTTTTGACCTCATCTAGCTGAGTCGCTTCCAGCCAAAATTGTCCTCGCTGACTGCGAGTTAAGCGAGGATTACTCGCCACTTCACCGCGAATAATCACAAGTTGTTCTTGATTACTGTTATTTCCAGGGGGGACGAACTGACTAATATCTTTTGCACCTGGTTGCGGCACTCGCCATTGAAAATATAGAGTTGCCAATAATCCCACCAAGCCAGCAGCTAGCCATATTCGAGGATGGGGAATACTTTGCCAAGTGTTAGGCACTGCCTTATTTTTACTTCCAGCCTTTTCTGGTTTCTGAGCAAATTGCCGTAGGATAGTGCGTCTTCTAAAGATAACTGCTCCTACTATCCCCAGAACCAAAATCCACACACCACCCCAAGGAACTGCTGTAAACAGCAACCCAAAAATGTAGCCAAGACAAATAATTACACCACTAGTTTGAATCATAAGATTTTTGTAAAAGCGCCTGAAAACCTGAATTTGCCGCTGATTTAAAAATAGTTAGGGTAGCAATAGAGAAAAATCGGCATTTCTGAATTTGGTTATAAAATTCAAAAATAAAATATTCCAAACTCTTATTATCTGCGTTTCAAGCGTCTCTGGGTGAGCTTTTCATCTCTTTAATCAGCAACAGCGAAAATTTTTTATGCTTGTGGTGAAGTATAGTCCATCAAGTTTATACAAACAAAGCCCGCACAGGCGGGCCTTATCCTTATAGCTTTAATGTTCTAGACTCAATATTTAACCGTATTTCTGTCTTTTAGCAAAAGCCAAATTATTAAAGATATATCTAGCTTAAACCTCAGCACAGCACAGATAAACAGAACACAAAGTCGTAGCAAATTAAATTTGGCAAGACTCTGCGTACTTTGCGTTTCCTGAGTTTAAAAACGCTATGCTTTCACACAAAGCTGTACTTAGTTCGTCTAGCTGCCCCCTTTAGGATCTTGGGCTTCCTGTTGAACTCATAGTATCTTTGAGCAACGGAAAACCCAATTTCTCTCTTTGCTCAACATATAAATGAGCCACCTTCCTAGCCAAATGCCGAATCCTGGCAATATAGCGAGTTCTCTCCGTCACTGAAATCACACCTCTAGCATCCAGCAGATTGAACGTGTGTGAACACTTCATTACATAATCTAAGCTAGGTAAGACCAATCCTCGCTCCGTCAATTGGGTAGCTTCCTGTTCATACAAATTAAACAGCGTCAGTAGCAACTCAGGATTCGACGCTTCAAAGTTATAAGTAGACTGCTCAATCTCACTTTGCAGGAAAACATCTCCATAAGTAATGTTGTCTGTCCACTGAATCTTTGTAAATGCTTCTACTTGCTGGAGATACATTGTCAGTCGCTCTAAGCCGTATGTAATCTCAATCGACACCGGACGGCAATCAATTCCCCCACACTGTTGGAAGTAGGTAAATTGAGTAACTTCCATCCCATCTAACCATACTTCCCACCCAGTACCCCAAGCTCCTACCGTTGCATCTTCCCAGTTATCCTCGACAAACCTAATATCGTGGTCTTCAGGACGAATGCCTAAAGCCCTCAAGGAATCCAGATATATCTCTTGAATATTATCTGGTGATGGCTTAATCAGAACTTGGTACTGATAATAGTGTTGGAAGCGATTCGGGTTTTCGCCATAGCGCCCATCTGTAGGGCGACGACATGGTTCAACGTAGGCAACAGCCCACGGTTCTGGCCCCAATGCTCTTAAAAATGTATGGGGATTCTTAGTACCAGCCCCCTTTTCAATATCGTAGGGCTGGGCAATAAGACAACCGCGATCGCCCCAAAACTGATGCAATAAAGCTATTACCGACTGAAAATTCACGCTTCACCCATCCTTAGTCAACATAGTGCATAAACCATTGTTGCCTACAACCCACTACTGTGGTCAGTTGTAAGGTACTGAAAAGCGCTCCAAAAATAATTTGGAAAAAGTAGTTGACACAAAGAAGGAGGTTCGCTATATTGAATAAGTGCTTGAAGCGGAGCGCGAAAGAGCGACGCTAAAAAGACACCGAACCTTGAAAATATTATAG
>JBGTMK010000854.1:0-4531 GCA_041743605.1 Nostoc sp. | reverse complement strand
AATTAATAAATCTAAATTTAATTACGAATTACGAATTACGAATTACGAATTATTAAATCTGTCACATTATTTATTTTAAATTAGTATGAACTTTGACTTTCTACCAAAATTACCTTCTTCCAATTTAGACGATCGCGCCTTTGATGATTTGGTGCAAGAATGTATCATGCGTATTCCTCGCTACTGTCCAGAATGGACTGACCACAACCTCAGCGACCCAGGAATTACGCTCATTGAGTTATTTGCTTGGTTAACTGACCAGATGTTGCTCAGATTCAACCAAGTACCCCGAAAAAATTATGTTGCTTTTTTAGAATTACTAGGTATTCGTCTCCAGGCTCCCGCCCCAGCCCGCACAGAATTAACTTTTTATTTAAGCGCTGCACTACCTGAAGCCTACACGATTCCCGCAGGATTGGAAGCCTCAACTATCCGCACTGAGACAACAGAAGCGATTACCTTCAGCACAGATTCTCCGCTAATTATCGGCAAACCCCGCATCCAACACTTTTTAACTGCCCAAACTACCGAAGATATTCCCCAATCTCTGCGCGAAAGAGTCACAACTTCCTGGACTCATCAATCTAACGGTTACTGGACAGGTAATGAACAACCAATTTTTGAAGAGGAACCCCAGCCTGGGAACTGCTTTTATTTAGCAATTAATTCTGACGATTCTTTAGACGCTAACGTTTTAGAAATTATTTTCCAAGGGGCTGCGGCTACTCCGGCTGGGATTAACCCCAATCAACCACCCCGCAAGTGGGAAGCTTGGGATGGAGAAAATTGGCAACCAGTTTTATTGCAAGAGTCAGATGATAAAACTCGCGGGTTCAGTTTTTACGAAATCGCCCAACAGGGTAGCAACCCGTCTCAAGGTGCAGAGGTACGTCTGCATTTACCTCAAATTTGGCCTGTGGCTAATTTCACCTCTTATCGAGGCCGCTGGTTGCGCTGTAGCTTTATTTCTACAGAAGCCAATGAAACTGGTTACAATCGTCCACCACGAATTATTGGTTTAGCAGTGCAGTCAATTGGCGGTACTGTTAGGGCTAGCCATAGTACGCTGATTCAAGATGAGCGATTGGGAATTAGTGATGGTACACCCGGCCAGAGTTTCCAGTTACAAACAGCACCAATTTTAGAACGTCGAGAAAACGAATATATTTTAGTTACTCCCGCTGGTGGTTTGCCTCAAAAGTGGACTGAGGTGAGAGATTTTGCTGATTCTGGGCCGCATAATTTCCATTACACCATCGATTCCATTACTGGTACAATCCAATTCGGGCCGCTGATTCGAGAACCTAGCCAACTTAAACAACAAACCCAGGTAAGAACGCGAATTCAGCAACCATCACTAGATGACACATCTGTACAAGTTCTGGAAAATAACCAGTCGGAACACCAGTATGGGGCGATTCCTCCCCGTGGCGCAGAAATTAGGATGGTTACTTATCGTACAGGCGGTGGTAGAGAAGGCAATGTGCAAACTGGGGCAATCCAGTTTTTGAAATCTGCGTATCCATACATTGCTAGTGTGGTCAATCGTGTACCAGCAATCAATGGGGCGGATGCCGAATCGCTGGAGCAAGCTGTGATCAAGGCTCCCCGCATCCTTCGCACACGCGATCGCGCCGTCACTGCTGAAGATTTTGAAGTTTTAACCCAACAGGCGGGTGCTGGTGCGATCGCGCGCGTCCGGTGTTTGCCTGCAAATTCTCGGAGACAAGCTGGTATAGTTAGTTTGCTTGTAGTTCCTTATGCAAATACAGATGCGATCGCGCAAGGTAATGGTATGACACCAGAAGAATTTGCCCTCAGTAATGCCCTGCAAGAGCAAATCTTGAGTTACTTAGATGAAAGACGCTTATTAGGGGTGCAAGTAGAGTTACAAGAGCCGAATTACGTAGGTGTTTCTGTACAAACAGAAGTTGCTCTAGAGCCAGCATACAACAACCCATTTGCCAGCGAAGAAATTCGTCGGAATTTAAGGCGATCGCTTTATAAATATTTAAATCCCTTAACTGGAGGAATCGACGGCAAAGGTTGGCCATTTGGGCGACCAGTTTATACATCAGATATTGTGGCATTACTGCAACAAACCCCAGGCGTCCGTCATTTAGGCCCCGTCCTGCTATTTCCCATCCGCAAGCAAGGAGAAAATTGGCGACGACAACCATCCCCAGAACAATTGATCGATCCGGGATCAGAAGGTTTGATATGTTCCTGGGCTGATACAAATCTGCGTTCAAATCACGACATTCAAATAATTCGTAATTCGTAATTCGTAATTCGTAATTCGTAATTTGTCATTTGTCATTTGTCAGTAGTTATTCTCGCCCCAATTCCCCATTCCCCATTCCCCACTCCCCAATCCTATGGTTCAAAGTCGCTCTAGTCCAGCTGTAAGCATTCAATTAACGCCGATGCAAATTCCCGAAGCTTTACCTGTGGCAGGTTTAGCATTTGCAAATGCAGAAAACATTGATGTAGCTGGACGTAGTTTGCTCTTGCATCCTGGACATCCCAGCGAGATGATTGTGCAAGTGCAAAACTTAGAACAACGTCCTTTGCGGGTAAGATTAAGCGTTGAAGGAAACTTCCCATCCCAGTGGTGTCAGATTGGTACAGAAGGCACTGAAATACCGCCTCGTGGACAAATGGATGCTGTTCTCTACTTCTCAATTCCTGACACATTTTTTGAAGATCAAGAAGCGATTTCTCCTGAAAAAAAAGACAAACTAACGCTCAATTTCCGCAGTCTAGTTACTCTACATATAGACCAAGGTACTGATAACGAACAAATCGAGAGAAGCGAGTATTTCGATTTATACATCCGTCCCTACACTGCCTACATGGAATTCTTGCCAATTTTGTATCGAGAAGTGGACTTTATTGGTCGCTTCATGAAAATATTTGAGCAAGCTTTTCAACCAATAGTTAATAGTTACAACGTCATGTGGGCAAACCTCGATCCCTTGACAGCACCGCAAGCACTACTACCCTTTATGGCTCATTGGGTTGCTTGGCAAGTAGATTCAGTTTGGGATCTCCAGCAACAACGGCGTTTAATTCGCCGAGCCGTAGAACTTTATCGCTGGCGAGGAACTCGTAAAGGATTGCGTCTTTATTTGCATCTTTATACTGGTTTACCGCTAGACGAAGATTTAGCGAATGAAGCTGATAAACATATTAGTATTACCGAACCTTTTGGCCCAAGTTTCATTATCGGAGATGCACAATTAGGAAATGCGGTTTTAGCCGGTGGACAACCATATCATTTTATAGTGCGTTTGCGTTCAAATATTTCTAGTGGCGTTATCAACGAAGAACTTATTCAAAGAATCATCGAGCAAGAAAAACCAGCTTTTTGTACCTATGAATTATCTATCGAAAATTCCTCTAATTAAATAATTCGTAATTCGTAATGGGCTACGCCCCGCTGCGCTAACGTAATTCGCAATTTTTTAAAATTAAACAGACTGTTAATCTAAAATCTAAAATCTAAAATTACTATGTCCCATCCTTTCCCACCTCCACCTATTAAATCATTTGAACGCTTGCAAGCCGCAGACGGTTTATTAATCAATGCGGAACGCTGGCGCACAGCCCATGAATATCACCGAAATCGGCAAAATGCTCAATATCAAAGTTTAAATCAACCGGGAATTGTCTGCGGTTTAGGCGTGCGAGATGTAACTGCCCCCAGCCAAGTTGAAGCTAGATATCGAGATGGACGTTGGGTACAAATTCAACCTGGGATTGCAATTGATTTAGCAGGTAATTTAATTGTTGTACCGACTTCTTATGATTTTCCCATCGATTTAGAAGTAGTAAGTTCTGAGCCACTCATGATTTACTTAGTAGTTAGCTATGTAGATCCTGATGAATTGCGGCGCGGACAGCAAAGAGATATTGTTCAAGAGACTTATCGAATTGACCAAATAAACTCTACGCCAGCCAGTTCAGAAATAGAAATATGTCGAATACTCCTACAACCAGGACATACAGAAATTACCCAACCTGCGGATGCTTTCTTTCCTGGATATAATAATATTGATTTGCGTTATCGTCGTCAGGCACAAATGCGTCCTCAAGCACTTGTATGTATGGCGCAAGCGACTCATAGCGATCCAGAATGTGCGCGTAATTTTTTCAGCCTTTCATATTTATTACAAGCAGTAGAACCCCTGTACCCAAGTTTGCGGGGGGCTGATGAACCAGGTCAGGTTTCTTTAGCAGAAAACATCCAAGACTATGACATCCTTTATCTCACAGGTGGACAAGCAATTTCTTTAAATAGTCTCGAATTTGAATCCCTGAGAAATTATTTAAATTTAGGTGGTGTACTTTTTGTTGATGCACCAACAAATGCAAATCCTCTAATTGAGAGTACTCAAGCATTGGCACAACAGTTAGAGAGTCCTCTAAGACCTTTAGAAGAATTGCAACGGAGTCATCCTTTAAGGACAAAACCTTTCTTATTTGCTGCTTTGCCAATGGTTAATCAACAGCAGATTAAATTGTTAAT
>JBGTMK010000853.1:0-4276 GCA_041743605.1 Nostoc sp. | reverse complement strand
ATCGCACGAGCGTGTTCGATTACAAGTTGGTTTTCTTCTTCAGTCATAACTGCTCCTATGGAAGAGATCGCGTGGGTTACTCCCTTACCTTCTCATACTTTTTTTACATTTTTTTGAAGAATAAAAACTGGGATGCTCCCCTTGATAAGATTGCTCACTATCCCATTCCTCAGCAGATTTGGCACCTGCTTTTAAAGCTTTTTCTAAGTCTGTAGGATTTAATGCACTATTAATTTTTTTAGCAATTTCTGGAGCTACTATTTTTAGTCCTGGGGCAACAATAGCTAATAAATCTACACTCATATTGCTTGGTATATATAGTTTACATACATACTACACGTTTACCCCCCTTAATCCCCCCTTGTAAAGGGGGGAAATAAGAAATCTTGTTCCCTCCCCAATGCATCGGGGAGGGTTAGGGTGGGGTAAAACTGACACGAAAACTAAGTGAGTAAGCTATTTCTGGCGATGCCTACGGCTGGCTGCGCCTACGCATTTGCTATTTCGGCGTATTTTAGCCAATAGGCGCTACTTCTGCATATTCCGCTTCATTTGCTCTAACTCATCCTGAGTTTCCCAGCTACGAAACTTCTCTTCTAAGTCATCAAAACCACCAGAAAAATTGCTAGTTTGATTCGACCAACCAATGCTTTCCGAGCGCTGCTGGGTTTGGGCTTTCGCACGGGCTGTCTGTGCTTCGGCGGCTTTAGCTTGCACTTCCTGTCGCCGTTGCTGAATTTTTTGTAGTAGTTCCTGAGATTGGTTAATGCGTTCTTTCAGTCCTTGCATGTGTCCCCAGCGCTGATTTCCTTCGCGCAACAGGGCTGCTTCTCGCTCACCCGCCGCCGCTGCCAAATCCTCTCTATTGGCGTTTTTGGCTTTTTGAATGCGGATATGCCAACGCTGAATTTCTTGAGCGGTGGAGAGAATTTCTTCTTCCGATCGCTTCTCTTGTAATCTTAAATCTGCGATCAGCTTTAATGTATCTTCTTCTTGCTCACGCAGCTGTTCTAGCAGCGCCTCTAACTCCAAATGTGGATTGTTACGCAAGAATTCTTCTAAACGGTTTTCTAAAAACCGACTCAAATCATCAAATAAGCCCACTGCTAGAACTCCAGAGATCGGGTGCGTGACTATTTTATTGTAGTGGTCAGGTGGACTTCTGGGTGTTAGTTATATTTCAAAGTTGGGAAGAATGTATTTGGTGAAACTACGCAAATAACCCTGACTTACAAAATAAGGCTTTAATCAGTATGAGTTCTGATTTTCAACCGCCACCTAAGAGCTTGTCCATACTAGCTTCTGTAGGAGGAGTGCTTGCCGCTGCGATCGCAATTTTAACTGTTTGGTCTAAGCAACTTCCTAAAACTTCTGTAGACCAAACTGCCTCACAGCAGTTGGTACAACCAGATAAAATCCAAAACCCTATCTCTACTGAAGAAGCTGAAATAATTGCCAGCCTTGATGCTAAATCTGTAGTGTTGCCAGGTCAACCCATTCCTAAAAATCAACTAACGATCGCCATAATTCCATACGTTGCTCCTGGAGTTGGAAAGCTGACTCCAGGGGAAACAACAACTGCTCGTCAGGCTTGGTCATACTTCCAGCGCAACTGGAACGATGAAACTGGCTTGATCAATTCCGTTGATGGCTTTGCCTCTGTCAGTATGTGGGATCAGACAGCAGCGATCGCAGCCTTGGTCAGTGCTAGAGAACTCAATATTGTGCCTGTGGCTGAATTTGAAGCCAAAATGACCAAAATGTTGAAAACTCTGGCATCAATGCCCTTATACAAAGGGGAACTACCCAACAAAGTTTACAACGCTAAAACTCTCGTCCCTGTTAACTATGGTCAACTAGAAAAACGGGAAGAAATTGGTTGGTCAGCCATCGATTTGGGTAGGATGGCAATTTGGTTGAAGATTGTCGGGGCAAAGTATCCAGAAATGCGATCGCAAACAGAAGAAGTTTGGAAACATTGGCAAGTCAAGCGTCTGACCAAAAGAGGACAAATGTACGGTACTGCCGTTGTCAAAGGCAAAGAACAATACAACCAAGAAGGTCGCTTGGGCTATGAGAATTATGCTGCTTATGGTCTGAAACTTTGGGGCTTGGATGTTAACAAAGCCTTAGATTATCAGTCTAATGCTGCCTTTGTTGATCTTTACGGACAGGGAATTCCTTACGACAAACGGGACTATAAAAACTCTGGTGCTAATAACTACGTTCTTAGCGAACCTTATATCTTAGATGGTATCGAAACAGGATTTCAAGCTTTGCCTAAAGCTTATGCGGATCGGATTTTAGCTGCTCAAGCAGCGCGTTATGAAGCCACAAAACAATTAACCGCCATTACCGCAGACAACTTAGATCGCTCTCCATACTTCGTTTACAGCAGCCTATTTGTCAACAAAAAACCTTGGGCAACCATTACAGATACCAGAGAACAGCATAACAATTTGCGATTCCTCAGTGCCAAAGCTGCGATCGGTTGGCACGTACTTTACAACACTCCTTACACTCAACAGTTATTTGATTTCGTTCAAGGCAATTTAAAATCAAAAGAAGGCTGGTACAACGGTTTTTATGAGTCTATGCGTCAGCCGAATAAAACTCTCACTGCTAACAACAACGGTGTAATTTTGGAGAGCTTACTGTATAAAAAAGTTGGACAACCTCTTACCGTTTGGGCAGGAGTCAAGAGTTCTAAGTCAATTCAGAGGGCTATCAGAAAACCTTGAGATAAGTAATTTATCCTTTGTCATTGGTCATTGGGAATTAATAAAAAAAGAGTTTGTACTGAAAAAATATCCCCAAGGGGTTGATGTTTGATCGCGGATTTCTCACCACACCTCTTATAGCCTGTGCAAGTGCCGGGGAGAAGTAATAAGTAATGAGTAAGAAGTAAGAAGTTTTTACTCATTACTCATTACTCATTACTCAGGGCTATTTCATTCTCATGTAGCCCGCCTCAGAATAAATTCTGAGGCTAATAGCAAAAGTCCACTAAAGTGGACTAAGAAAGGCTTTTAGTCCACTTTAGTGGACTTGGGCTATTAGCCCGCCCGGAACTTTAGTTCTGGGCGGTTTATGTCTAGAACGAAATAGCCCTGCTCATTACTTCTCTTCTGCTCCATCAAACGCCTTGAGAAGAGTGAGAAATGCGGGTTGATGTGATGTTAGTTGAGGGTGCTGTCGCCAATGAATGCAAATGATTCAGATAGTAAGAGAGCGATCGCAAATTCTTGTTTCCTTTGGTGATTGTGCTGTTACTGGTAATGTAACTGCTTTACGTAATCCTTTAGGTAGTGCCGAACCTGTTCTCCAGCGTTGTTACATTACTTACACTTAAGGTTAAGCGTATTGGTGTATATACGGCAATGACCCAAGCGTAAGTAACTACGCAAAATTAATTACAGTCATTGCGTTCGCGTAGCGTCTCGTAGAGAAGCAATCCCAGCCCTTGCGATTGCTTCATTTCGCTTCGCGAACGCAATGACATTGTGTAATTAATTTTGTTTATCTACTTATTATCTTTAGCCCTATCTATCGGCAAATCAGGTTAGCAGATTTGTGAGATTTGGCGGGATATTCAAGTGGATAGTTACTGTGATTTTGATCAACTGCTAACAGTTATCTTTGAGTCTGCTGTTTCTATCTGAGAGTTTTTAGTCTTGTCAACCTCAAGAGTTCGGAGTAATTCTCGAATAACATCTGTTGCTGGTCTTCCTGTTAATGCACAGTAGCGTTCAAGTTTCTTCATTTCCTCGGTTGTGAGATTTACTGTTAGTCGTTTAACAGCCCATTTTTTATTCATGATCCTCTTTTGTCTTTAATATGTTGTTTTTTGCCGAAGTCACTAGGTGATTACGATTATTCCCGTAATGCATAGCCTACACCACGGACTGTATGAATTAAACGCTTTTCATTATTATAAAAATATTCTTCTAAATCGTTCATTACCTTATTTTACTTTGCCTTTTTGATTTTTACTTATTTCAGTTTCCCAATCCAAAATTGGTCTGACAAGTCCTTCTATTTGTCCCGCATAATCTCCGCGTGCAGAATTTCCCTCAATTGTGTCGGTAATTAGAAATGCTACCACATCTCGCTTATCAAAATGCACATTTAACGGTTCATAAGTCGTTAAAGAAACGCCGACGTGAAAATTTCCTTCTGCTAAAAATTTGCCGGAATTTGGACACGGCTTGTATAAATTCCTTTTATGCGAACCTCATTTCGCCATTTTTTGTCCAAGTCTTTTGATGTGAAAATA
>JBGTMK010000852.1:0-6561 GCA_041743605.1 Nostoc sp. | reverse complement strand
GTCCGAACGAAAGGAAGACCAATGGAAGTATTAACTGCCCGATCAAACGCCATCAGCTTCACAGGAATTAAGCCTTGGTCGTGGTAAAGTGCCAAGTAGGCATCAGCGGGATTTTGTACTAAAGAATTTCCATACCAAGCTTGACCAGGTTTAACCCACATCGTATCCGGCGGTATTGGCCCATCTAGTTGCAATTGTGGACGATTTTGCCGCTCTTGCTTCAACCAAGGAATTAACCAATCCTGTTCTTCATATCCCAATTGTCCCTGTTCGCCACTGTGGGGATTTAAACCTGCGATCGCAATTCTCCCATTTTCTATCCCAAAATCTTTCTCTAAACACTCCACCAGTAAATCCAGTTTTTGTGTTAACAACTGCGGTGTCAATGTATCGGCTACTTGACTTAAGGGGATATGTGTGGTAGCTAATAAAGTGCGGAGTATCCAACCAGTATGGGGCGATCGCGCCACAAATAACATCCCAAAGCGGTCAACACCTGATTTTTGCGCCAAAAGTTCCGTTTGCCCTGGATAATTATATCCTGCGGCTTTCCAAGCAGATTTAGCGATCGGCCCCGTGACAATACCATCAAATTTACCAGCTAGTGTTTGAGCGATCGCATATTCCATGTAAGCAAAACTAGCCGCACCACTCGCAGCATTACCTATTCCTGAGATAATTTCACCTTTTATTTCCCCATCCAACTGCACATCGCTGATTGACAACTCATCTGGATTTGCCAAAGGTGTTAAATTCTCAGTTAAATTCAGTTTGCGATAAGTCTGTACCAGTAAATCCCTGTTACCAAATACTGTAACGTCATATTTTTTACTAATTTCCGTATCTGCTAAAGCTTTCAAAATCACCTCCGGCCCAATTCCCGCAGGATCTCCCAGCGTCAACGCCAAGCGCGGACGATTCTCTTTAGCAAAATTTATTAAATTACCTTGATTATTTTGATACATAAAATTTATTCATAATAATTATCATCAAGTTTTCTCACATTTCCCTATCTTCACCACTCCACAGTAGGGATTGCCCCCCAAACCAGTAGGGATTACTTGCTAAACTAGTTTAAAATTATTTACACAGGTCTAATCCTAGAGTAACAATTCAAGAGCTTCTGTTAGACCTAGTTTACACACCACTTTGCATAAGGAGAATCACACCAATGGGCGGCGAAATTTTGAATGCAGCTCTATTGTCTTTCGGTTTAATCTTCGTGGGCTGGGGCTTAGGTGCTTTGTTACTGAAAATTCAGGGCGGAGAAGAATAATTAGTGCTGAGTTAGGAGTTAGGAGTTAGGAGTTATTTTATTCTCCCCACTCCCCATTCCCCATTACCCACTCCCTTTTTCATCGAAATGAGAAAAAAGCTTGTCCATTAACCGGACAGCTATTTTCTCATAACTCTATCCAAATCAATTGATTTTCTGAGAAAAGATGTAAAGTTTTGTTTGCATAGGTTATTCTGATAACATTCTTTTCATAAAACATTAAAATTTATTACAACCCTCATGACATTATTAATCGTCGGTGCCACTGGCACCTTAGGAAGACAAGTGGCTCGTCGGGCAATCGATGAGGGATATAAAGTACGCTGTCTTGTTCGCAGCAGTAAAAAAGCAGCTTTTCTCAAAGAATGGGGTGCAGAACTCGTACCCGGAAATTTGCGTTACCCCGATACCCTAGCGGAAGCTTTAGTTGGCGTAACCCAAGTTATTGATGCGTCAACATCCCGCCCTACAGATTCACTGAGTATCAAACAAGTGGATTGGGACGGTAAATTAGCATTGATTCAAGCAGCAAAAGCAGCGGGTGTAGAGCGTTTTATCTTCTTTTCGATTTTAGATGCTGATAAATACCCAGAAGTGCCGCTAATGGAAATTAAGCGGTGTACAGAACTCTTCCTGGCTGAGTCAGGTTTAAATTACACTATCTTGCGGCTAGCTGGATTTATGCAAGGGTTAATCGGTCAATACGGGATTCCCATTTTAGAAGCACAGCCAGTTTGGGTAACAGGTAATTCTTCTCCCATCGCCTATATGGACACTCAAGACATTGCTAAGTTTGCAATCCGAGCATTGAGTGTACCAGAAACAGAAAACCAGGCTTTTCCTGTAGTCGGTACGCGTGCATGGAGTGCAGAAGAAATCATCAACCTGTGCGAACGCTTATCTGGAAAAGATGCCAGAGTAACGCGGATGCCAATAAACTTGTTGCGTGCTGTGCGGGGCTTAATGCGGTTCTTTCAGTGGGGATGGAACGTAGCTGACAGGCTAGCGTTTACAGAAGTATTAGCTAGTGGTAAACAGTTAAATGCTTCAATGGATGAAGTATATACAGTTTTTGGTTTAGATCCACAACAAACCACAACCCTAGAAAGCTATCTACAAGAGTACTTCAGCCGAATAATGAAGAAGCTCAAAGAGGTAGACTACCAGAAAAATAAAAATAAAAAGCAGAAACCTAAAAAAACTCCTTTTAAACAGTCTTCAAAAGCCAATAGTCAATAGTCATTACAAAATAGACATTAGTCGTTAAACTCTAGACTCTGGATATTTGACTTTAGATTAATGACTACATGACCAAAATGTGTAAGGATTACATAATACAAAGCACCGCCTAAACTTGGATATTTAAGTGTGCCGAAAGCAGGCATTATCTACAATGACGTTAAACCGATAGCCGTCCGTGTCGCTATCGAGTTGAAAGACAAGCTAACCGCAGCCGGTTGGAATGTATGTATCACATCGAGTATCGGTGGAATACTGGGCTACTCTACACCTGAGAGTTCTGTATGCCACACCCCCATTGACGGTCTGACACCCCCTGGTTTTGACTCAGATATGGAGTTTGCAGTGGTGTTAGGGGGAGACGGCACTGTTTTAGCAGCGTCTCGTCAAGTAGCCCCCTGTGGTATTCCACTGCTAACAGTGAATACCGGCCACATGGGATTTTTGACAGAAACTTTCCTGAATCAATTGCCCCAAGCATTAGAACAGGCGATGGCGGGTGAGTATGAAATTGAAGAACGAGCTATGCTCACCGTCAAAGTGTTTCGGGGAGATTCAGTGCTATGGGAAGCTCTCTGCTTAAATGAAATGGTACTGCATCGGGAACCCTTGACCTCTATGTGCCATTTTGAAATTGCCATAGGGCGTCATGCGCCAGTAGATATTGCAGCGGATGGTGTGATTGTTTCTACACCTACTGGTTCTACAGCTTACTCATTGAGTGCTGGTGGCCCAGTCGTGACTCCTGGCGTACCTGTTTTACAGCTAGTACCCATTTGTCCCCATTCTCTAGCTTCTAGAGCATTGGTATTTCCAGATACCGATTCGGTCAACATCTACCCAGTCAATATTCCTCGGCTGGTGATGGTAGTAGATGGCAATGGCGGGTGTTATATCCTACCAGAAGATCGAGTATATATGGAGCGATCGCAATATAGTGCCAGATTTATTCGCCTGCAACCGCCTGAGTTTTTCCGAATTTTGCGAGAAAAATTAGGTTGGGGTCTGCCACATATCGCTAAACCAACTTCGGTAGAATTGCCTTAGTTATTGGGGATTGGGGATTGGGCATTGGGCATTGTGGATTAAACTTATCCGTAAATTACGTTTTAACCCTCTGATTTATAAGGCTTAAAGGTTAATTCGCGGATATGTCTATTGGGAATTGGTGATTGTTACTTTCTTCTTATTACCCATGCCCCATGCCCATTACCCTTGAAGTTAGTTATTAAGATTGCATCGGAGAATTAGATAGCTGACACCTGAACGTGCTAAAAGATTCTTAGCAGCGTGTCAAATCAGGATTGCTCCGTCACTAAAAACTCGTAATTGCACTTTATAACTGATGTAAAGATTTTCTCTGGAATATCTTTAACAATCCCAAATCCAATATCCCAAATTGTTATGACAGTTGCTTCAAGTCCCTGTGTTTTGGTGATTGAAACCGATGAGAGCCTAGCAAATCAGCTTGCTTGCGATTTGCAAGAAGCCGGCTATGAATCAATTTTGGCCCATGATGCGACCAGTGGCTTACAACACTGTCGCGATCGCCAACCTGCTTTAATTGTCTTAGACCGAATGCTAGCAGGAGAATCAGGACTCTCGTTGTGTAAAAATATGAGAAGCACTGGTATGCGATCGCCTGTATTGATTTTAATGGCAAGGGATACAGTCGATGATCGTGTAGCCTGTTTAGAAGCTGGAGCGGATGATTACATCCTCAAGCCTTACCGTTCAGAAGACTTTTTGAAGTTAATTCGCCTCTACCTAAAACCCGATGTGGATACCACAGAGCAATTGCGCTTTGGGGATCTAATTTTAGACATTGCAACTCGCCGTGCTATACATAGCGGACGGGCAATTGACTTGACAATGAAGGAATTTGAACTATTAAAATTCTTAATGGAACATCCCCGTGAGGTGTTAACCCGCGAACAAATTTTAGAAAATGTTTGGGGTTATGACTTTCTGGGTGAGTCGAATGTAATTGAAGTTTACATCCGTTACTTGCGCCTAAAAATTGAAGATGAAGGTCAAAAGCGCCTCATTCAGACAGTGCGCGGTGTCGGCTACGTTTTAAGAGAATCCTAGTACAGGCGGAAGTTTCCTTACCTTTAACAAGGGGTTTAAGCCTCTTGTCTATTAATTGAGGTTAAAAACGGCTGTGTATTAGGGGACGAATAAAAGCCGTGGGTTTTCCAGCTTAAATTCTGTAAAATTGAAATCTAAATTACAAAATCGAACAACTATATGAGTCGTCGGCTAAGTTTGCTCTCGATATTGCTGAGTATTTTTCTGATGGGCTGTTCTATGCCAACAACAGCTAAACCTCCCAGCCTCACCTCTGGTTCTCAAACTCCAGCACCAGAGAATTTAGGTCAAACACTACCAATTTCTGCTAAAGCCATTGTACCTAATGGCACAACGATTAAATTAGAGGTGGCGCAGACTCCAGAACAGCAAGCGATGGGCTTGATGTATCGACCAGCTTTGCCAGATGACCGAGGAATGCTGTTTGGATTCCCTTCAGCACAGCCAGTAAGTTTTTGGATGAAGAATGTACCAGTACCCTTGGATATGGTATTTTTACATAACGGTGTAGTTAAATATATTCAGGCTTCTGCACCTCCTTGTGCAAGTCAGCCTTGTCCTACCTATGGCCCAAACACACCAATAGATAAGGTAATTGAACTTCGCTCTGGAAGAGCTGCCGAATTGAACTTGAAAGTGGGCGATACTGTCAAAATCGAATTTTGAGACTTTAGTGCTTTGCGACCATAAAGACTTAGGTAGTTACTCTGTTAAGAACCTACACAGTCTAAGTATATGTTTTTTTTGTAAAAAATATCACTTTATGTGGTAAAACAGTCACTTGTAACGCTAATATTTGAAAACTGTGGTAATGATGTAAAATTCTACTGTCTCCAACCTGAAATTGCGGTCTTGAGGTTTGGTTGCAAAAATATTCCCTTGGGCGTAAGTGTAAATAGTCGCCAATAAGAGAGTATAGGCTATGGAATCTTTGTTACTACACGTGTGATTAAATAAAGCACAAAAGTCAACGAGATGGAGCCAATTTAACTAAGCAAAAATACTGCTCGATTTTCAAGCAGATGGTTTGTAGAAAAATTCTATTTCTTAGACCTTTTATGAGAAGCCTCTCTCTAAGGCAAATCAAACAAAGCTGTGCTGGGGTGGGTGTATAGCCGATAACGGCACAGTGACAGATTAAATACTGGCTACTGTCTACCGAGCAATGGTGAACTGATATATGACAATACATTCTGCACAAGGAGGTGAGATACAAATGTCACCATCGAAATATTCTCGACTGATGCATTTTTTACAAGAAGATTTGGCGATTTCCACAGCCTCATTGGCGGTGGTGCTTCGACACCGTGAGCAAGACCCAGGCCCTTTAGCAATGATTCTTTGGCAGTATGGGTTGATTACTTTAGAGCAGTTAGAAAAAATTTATGATTGGCTGGAAACGGCATAGGTCATACCAATTTTGGATTTTGGGTTTTGGATTTAAAGTCTTTACCAAAAGACCGTTAATGGAATCTCAAACAAACACTATTTATACCAATTTGGTATCATACTAAGTTGACAAAGTTAGTTTCTTTGGTGTCAAAGACGCTGTGCTACTGTTTCGGGAGCAAATAATACTATCTAGGACAACTTGGTATGATTTAGGAGAATTGAGCCATGTCACATCAACTCTACGTTGTGCAAAAGTTGATATCTGAATCTATTGACTCTGGCGGTTTCTACTCATTTATATACAGATTAAAAGAGCGAGTTGATAATTTAACTCGCTCTTTTAATTTGTCCTTTGTCCTTTGCTAATGACCAATGACCAATAACCAATGACAAATAATTATTGTGTAAACGCTCTAACTGCTGCTGCTACACCAGAACCAGGGGTAAAGTTTTCGTAGCCAAGTTCTGAGAGGGTAACTTCTAAGGATGCTATACAGCTTAGGATATCGCGATCGCTCACAAAACCCAAGTGACCAATACGGAAAATTTTGTTGCTCAAATGG
>JBGTMK010000851.1:0-6289 GCA_041743605.1 Nostoc sp. | reverse complement strand
AATATTCAAGTGTCTGCTTATTTGGCAGAGCCAAAAGAATCTGGATCATATCCAGGAGTTGTGGTATTGCAAGAAATTTTTGGTGTCAACGTTCACATTCGGGAAGTTACAGAACGGATTGCCCAACTTGGGTATGTAGCGATCGCACCTGCACTTTTTCAACGGATTGCTCCTGGTTTTGAAACCGGATACACACCTGAAGATATTGAAACGGGCAGAAGCTACGCCATGCAAACTCAAGCCTCAGAGTTATTGAGCGATATTCAATTAGCAATTGACTATCTCAAAAATCTGCCTCAAGTGAAAAAAGATGGCTTTGGCTGTATTGGCTTCTGCTTTGGTGGTCATGTCGCATATCTTGCAGCCACTTTGCCAGATATTAAAGCTACAGCCTCCTTCTACGGTGCTGGAATTACCACCCGTACACCAGGAGGTGGCGCTCCTACTGTCACCCGTACCAGAGAAATTCCAGGTACTCTATATGGCTTCTTTGGTAAAGAAGATGCTAGCATCCCAACGGAACAAGTAGACGAGATTGAGGCAGAGTTAGAAAAATATAAAATTCCTCATCGCGTGTTTCGCTACGATGGAGCTGATCACGGATTTTTCTGTGACCTTCGTGCCAGTTATAATCCTAAAGCTGCTGCTGATGCTTGGGAGCAAGTTAAACAACTCTTTAGTCAACTGAATTAGTCATTAGTCATTAGTCATTAGTGAATAAGAAACGACAACTGATGAATGACAAATGACAAGTGACTAATGACAATCTAAACTCCAGTTGCACCATATCAAATAACAATTAATCTTCAAAAGTCATGAATTCCGAATCGAAACTTTCTCAAACAGCCAATTCGCCCTTTACAATGGACGATTTTGCCAAAGCACTAGAAAAACACGACTACCAATTTCAAAAGGGACAGCTTGTAAATGGCAAAGTTTTCCAACTTGACCATGATGGAGCATACGTTGATATTGGTGGCAAGTCGTCAGCTTTTCTGCCGCGCGATGAGGCTTCTTTGAGAGCAGTTACCGATTTATCGGAAGTGCTGCCATTGCAAGAGGAAATGCAGTTTTTGATTATCCGAGATCAGGATGCAGAAGGTCAAGTAACCCTTTCCCGAAAGCAGTTGGAAATTCAGCACATCTGGGAACGACTGACTGAAATGCAGGAAAACGCTCAGACTGTACAAGTACGGGTTATGGGTGTGAATAAAGGTGGTGTCACCGTCGATATTCTTTCTTTGCGGGGATTTATCCCGCGATCGCACCTCGCAGAGCGTGATAATTTAGAAGCACTCAAAGGTCAAAATCTGACTGTGGGCTTTTTGGAAATTAATCGCAACACCAACAAACTCATCCTTTCTCAACGTTTAGCAACCCGTTCTAGCAACTTCAGCTTATTAGAACTAGGTCAACTGGTAGAAGGTAAAGTTACTGGCATCAAACCTTTTGGCGTATTTGTCGATTTAAGTGGGATGAGCGCCTTACTTCATATCAAGCAGGTAAGCCAGAAATTCATTGATTCTCTAGAAAAAGTATTTCAAGTTGGCCAGCCAATTAAAGCTGTAATTATTGACTTGGATGAAGGTAAAGGGCGGGTTGCTCTTTCTACCAGAGTTTTGGAAAACTTTCCTGGCGAAGTGCTAGAAAATTTCGATGAGGTGATGGCTTCAGCTGAGGCGCGTGCTAATAGAGCTAATAACAAAGCATCTGAATAATTTTGAGTGGGCTGGTTGCACAAAGTTATAAATAGTGCGCTCGCATCTGCGCTAGGTAGGATTAATCGGTAAATAGCGCCCAAAAATTGATCAATCATCCAAATAGTGGATTATTTTATCCTCCTGCATCTACCAAAATGTAGGGGGATTATAAATTAAAAAAGCTTTTCATAGATTAAACCTCTTGCCTTTGGCTGAAAATGCGGTTAAAACAATAATTCTACCCAGCTTCAAATTGTAAGCCTCAGAATTTATTCTGAGGCTTACTTGCGGGCGATGCCAAAATTATCCAATAGGTCTATTGTAAAAATATTGTGTGGTATATTTAGACTTTTACCTATTGTGAATTGAATAGTTTGATTTTAAAAACGCTACAATTTCCCGCAAAACTTAACTCAGCCAAATTTTCTAAGTGACAATTATTTATGAATGTTAGTACCGAGCCAAAATTGATTCATCAGAAAATATATGCGAAAGAATTACGTTCTCTGATGCCACCTGAAGCATTTATCCCCGATCCAAGTAAATTGATTATCTTGTTCATAAATCTGGCAATTTTGATATTAGGTTGGATGATAGCGGCGCGGTTAGATTCTTGGTCGCCATATCTTTTATGGCTTTATGTACCTTTAAGCATAATTATGGGCAATAGCGTAGTTGTCTTACTATTTAGCACCCATGATTTGATGCATGGTAGCGTAATTAAAAATCCTCGATTAATCTATATCATTAGTCTTTTAGGGCTAACAATGTTGTGGATGCCACCAACGTTATGGAAAGCAGTGCATAACCGAGTACATCATAATCACACTAATGATTTAGGCGACCCAGATCGCAATTACTTATATGAACAATCTTCAACCTGGGGAAAATGGATTCAGGACTTATTTGTACCTTCAACTGAAGTCAATCCTATATGGTTCATAGTGGGAATGACTTCTGCTTGGGGAGTACATACTTTTCGCAATCTGACATCTGTGCTATTTTTCAATCATGAATCCGTCGATTATGTTCCTGCTGCATTTACAGTCAGTCCTAAAGATCGTCGAGCGATCGCATGGGAATTATTGACGATGATAATGATTCATCTGAGTATCCTCATCTATCTCCAATTTGAACCCATAAAGCTCATCCTTGGTTACTTTTTACCGATTGCAATTGGTTATGCTGGAGTAATATTTTATATTTATACAAATCATTTACTTTGCCCGATGACCAACGTTAATGACCCACTAATTAATAGTATGTCTCTCCGGGTTTACAAAATATTTGACTTGTTGCATTTAAATTTTTCTCACCACACTGAACATCACATTTTTCCAGGAATGAACTCGGACTATTATGTTATGGTTAGGGATTTGTTAGAAACTCACTATTCTGAAAACTTTAATTTATTGGATGCTGGAGACGCTTGGTATTTGCTGCTGAAAACTCCCCGGCATTATAGAGATGAAAATACTCTTACAGATTGGTCAGGAGAAAAGTCTGTTCCCTGTCCTACAAGCGAGAGTTAAAAAGGTTTCTTGCAAAAACATTTTGAGTTCATTGAAAGCAACGGGAAACTACATCCCCATACAGCGTGGAGAGGGATAGTCGCCTCGTCGCTTGGGCTAAACAGGAAACTTCTTCCCCATGCCTAAAAACTCCATCCCACTTGCGGGGTGGAGTTTTTCATACTTCAACCCCTTCATTTCCCTTGAGATTACTTCTCTTTATCCTTATCTAAAGCTTCCTGGATTGCACGACGACAAAATTCTGGAGAATCATCCTTGGTAGATAGTTCTTCCTTCATAGTTTTTGTGACACGTAAGTTAAGACGCTCACTTAAAGGTTCTTCCCTCTCTGATTTAAATGGTTTTAAATTTTCTGGATGACCTTTAGGGTTAGGCATTTATGTAGAAATATAAATATAATTTGAATCACTGGTAGGCAGCAGATTAAATTGGATTTTGGTGGTTACTACAACTTGCCGGAAGTACAACCACCAATATCCAATTTCAAAAATGGACACTACTATTTTATGTTCACGCGTTCCGAACTTGAAATCAAGACTATTAAAGAATTACGCGACTTGTGTCGTAGATACGGCATCAAACCAACTGGCAATGCAGGATACAAAACCTCGTACATCGTAACCCTGATGGCATTTCCACTTTTAGCGGTGCAACAAATGAAGCAAGATAAAGGGTTAAAATTCCCTAACTTTAACGCTATCCAGATAATCAGTTCTGCTATAGAGGAGATGAATTCACCCACAGATGAGCAAGCAGCATTAATTCGGATAACTTTAGAGGGCAGGAAAATGAGCTATCCTGACCGATACGACCAGGAGAACCTGCTGAATTTGCACAAGGCTAAGATGTCGCTTGAACAAGCTATTGACCTGTTGAGCCAGTAAAACTAATCCTATTACCCCATCCCCTGCATCTACAAAGATATAGGGGATAATTTTTAGAGTATTAAAATGAATAAGGTGTGACTTAATTCGCATGAGAATATCTTGAGCATGGTAACAAAGTATAAAAATATGCTCAGATCTCTATTTAAGTATTGCTCAATTGATTTTGAGCATATATCGAGTATTTCGAGAACTATAAACGCTGTAACTATTCAATTTAGGTATTTATATGTTTCTGGTAACTGGAGCAACGGGAGGAATTGGTCGCAGAGTTGTGCGACTCCTACGCCAACGAGAACAGTCTGTGCGGGCATTTGTTCGCCTTAACTCGCGCTATAGCGAGTTAGAACATCGGGGTGCAGAAATTTTCATCGGTGATTTGCTAGAGGAAAAAGATATCCAGAAAGCTAGTCGGGGTGTGCGGTATATTATCAGCGCCCACGGTTCTGATAGCGATGCCTTATCTTTAGATTACCGCGCCAATATTGAACTGATTGACCAAGCAAAAGCCAATGGCGTAGAGCATTTTGTTTTCATTTCTGTACTGGGAGCCGATCGCGGATATGAAGATGCTCCCGTTTTCAAAGCCAAACGAGCAGTAGAGCGATATTTGGCAGCTAGTGGCTTGAATTACACTATTTTACGCCCAGCTGGATTAGCATCTAACTTGCTGCCATTAGTAGAACGGTTTCGCGAAACAAGATTGTATCTGCTAATTGGCGATCGCAAAAACCGCACCTCAATTGTCAGTACCGATGATTTGGCAAGGATAGTGGTGGATTCTGTGACAGTTGAAGGCGCTCGCAACCAGATTTTACCCGTCGGAGGCCCAGAGATTTTATTACGAGAAGATATTCCCCGAATTTTTGGTCGGATCTTTACCAAAGAGCCAGTAATAATTAACTCACCACTATTTGTCATTGATGGGTTACAAGGTGCATTAGGTTTATTTAATCCCAAAATCCAAAAAGCTTTGGGAACTTATCGCACATTGCTAGCAAATGAATTTTTCTGCACAAAAGATGAAATTGCTAATTTAGAGTCGATTTTTAACTTCCAATTGGAGACATTAGAAAACTTTTTGCGGCGCTATTTAGCAGTTTGAAGAGTCATTGGTCATTAGTGAATAACTAAGGAAAAATGACAAATGACAAAGGATAAATTACAAAGGAAAAAAATATATGGTAAATGCTGCTCAAGCACGACAGACAAAAGAGCGATTCGCTCAACCAGAGGAACAACTCACTTATGAATTGGGTAAAGCAGTACAGGAATTGCCACCCCTTTACACGAGATTATTAGCGGGAACGATGACCGCCATCGTATTTGGAGCGATCGCTTGGGCGTACTTCTCGCAAATAGATGAAGTAGCAACAGCACCGGGAGAATTAATTGCTTCCACACAGGTAAGACCCGTGACATCCTTGGGTGGAGGGTCAATTGTCGCCGTCAAAGTGCAAGAAGGCGATCGCGTTACTAAAGGTCAAATTCTGATTCAAAAAGATCCAGACTTACAGAAAACCGATGTTTCCCGTCTAGCTAAATCTACCAGATTAATTCAGGACGATTTGCAACGCTTGGATGCAGAACGTATTGGAGGCACAACTACTGGGACAAAAGTACAAGATGAACTTTTAAACTCCCGTTTGCAAGACTATCAAGCGCGTCAAGCAGGGGCCGAAGCAGAAGCAAATCGCCAAATAGCACTCATCGATCAAGCCAAAGTCCGGTTGACTCGATTGCAAGACAACTTAGTTAATGCCAAAACCAGCGTTGCAAATGCTAAAACCAACCTTGCCAACGCAGATAGTATCCGCATTAAAATTGAAAGTAATTTAGCTCTTGCCGAAGAAAGGGAAAAAAGCCTACGCACCCTAATTACTCCTGGCGCTGTCCCTCGTGTCGATTACTTGGATGCCCAAGAAAGATTAACTCGTGCAAAGACAGAAATCACTAGATCGCAAGATGAAGTGGTTAACGCCCAAAATAGAATCACAGAGGCTCAAGATAAAGTCACATCATTAGAAAAAGATATGGCTGCCCAAGCCCAAGAAATTCGCCAAGCAGAACAAGCTTACAACGCTGCACTCAGTCAAGCCCAGCGTGTAGCATCAGAACGCCAAAGTGAAATTTTGACCCAGTTCAACAAGCGTAAAGAAGAACTGACAACTGT
>JBGTMK010000850.1:0-21240 GCA_041743605.1 Nostoc sp. | reverse complement strand
TCGATGGAGCTAGCTACATACCAACGCTGCTTCAGGTACAGCAAGACAGCAATCGGGATTACCAGAAGGTAAGCTCCAGCCAAAATCAGATACAGCAGGGCGACGATCATAACTTTCAAGTCTTAAGCATCTGTTTTCCATCATAGGCTGAACAGCCTAACTGAGGGAAGTATAGTCATGATGCTTTCAACATTACTGCGGTAGAATTTCCTCTTTATATCCAGATTGACTAATAAAAGGTAATTTTATGCTACTATCGTAAATCTACCAGCAAACAAACGCTTGAATCAAACAAGATCGAAAACTCATCCAGATTGATTACGGGGAAACAAAGAAAACTTCTAATTTTGGGAAACAATCGCACAGTCTGGAAAAAATATTTTTAATCTAGTTGGACAAAAGACACAATTGATGGTGGAATAGATGAGGGGGTATTTGCCGCCTCTACAAAATAACTAGTTATACTAGTTGCCAAACACCTGCGGGGGTGTGGCGGAATGGTAGACGCTACGGACTTAAATAATTGAGCCTTGAAGGAGAAATCCCTCAAGTGGAAGCTCTCAAACTCAGGGAAACCTAAATCTGGTGACAGACATGGCAATCCTGAGCCAAGCCGAAGAAAGTCCTGAGTGCTGAGTCCTGAGTCCTGAGTAAATTTAAAACTCTCAACTCCTAACTCCTAACTCATAACTACTCGGAAGGTGCAGAGACCCGACGGGAGCTACCCTAACGTTAAGTCGAGGGTAAAGGGAGAGTCCAATTCTTAAAACCTGAACTGGTTATTATCATCAGGTAGTAGTGAAAACTGCGGGAGAATGAAAATCCGTTGACCGTAATAGGTCGTGTGGGTTCAAGTCCCTCCACCCCCACTAAAAATTTAAAATGCCGAAAGGCTTCCATAAAAGATATGGAATATGGGCGAGTTGCATCTGATCAGAGATTAACTCGCCCATAAAATTATGTATAGTCTTTAATTGTGAGAAGTAAGTAATTTAACTGAACTATTTGATGAAGTATTAAACAATTTGTCTTTAATACTTTATTTATAGTCTTAGTTAATCAAATTTGTGTAAAAAGATTACTGAATTTCTGAAGAATAGATTGATACTACTGTTCGCTAAGGTTAAGCTGGTAGCAATATGAACAGGAAGCCTTTTTGTCCTGATAACTGAAATGACCGCTACTAGTTTATCAATTAGTCAGGAAGATCCCCATTGTGTTACGCCTGACTCTAGACAGCTAAATGTGCAAATAGCACAAGAGGAGGTTTATAGCTTCTTCGTGGAAATTGTCAAGAAATTGCCACCAGAGGATGTTTTACGGGAATTCAAAGGTTTATTTATAGATGGACTTGATTCAGAGGATTCTGATTATATACCTGGGATATACAGCATTTTTTTAGATGATAACGAAGAGGAGTTAGTTAATACACTTAAACGGTGTTGCTACATCATAGTTAATAATTGGAAAAGCAACAGAAAAGACAAATACATCCAAGAATTAGTTAATTTATTTGTTAATGAAAAGCTGAAGATAAAGACCAATAATCCTCCAGTAGTAAAGATTTGCAAAAGCTGGTTAGAGAATTTTGTCAATAGTAAAGATTACCAAGAGCTAAAATTATTTGCTACTAAATATGAGGAATCATCTAAAGGTCATTGGGCTAATCGATATACTTCTTATTTATTAATAGATCAATCTGTTAATAAAAATAATCCCAGAGAGCAACAAGAGGCTGCTAGAAAGCTTTCTAAACAGATAAAAGATAAATTTAAGTTTGAACTAGCAATGTATATTGCTCGTTCTCAATCTACTGTATCAAGCACGACACGCTATAAAAATCCCAGTGTTTTGGGAGATCAAGCTCTGCGGCTAATAAAAGCCATTGTCTTAAAAAGAGGTGTATTTAGCCATGAAAATATTGCCCATATATTTATCAAGCAAACTCAAAATCAAACCCTGGAAGAATTTAAAATAAATCTGGAAAAGTATCTATTTTTTTCTGTAGAGAATCAAAAATCATCTGAGAGTTGGAGGCAGCAATTTGCAGATATTTTATCCTTATGGAAAAAGGATTATAATCAAGAAATTATCACTAAAGAATTGTTTCTGAGAACCTGTAATCGAGTAATTGGTTGCTTGACAATAGAAAATGGGAAAGACCCCTCATCATTATTTATATTATTAGTTAATCAAGGTCATTCTCTAACATTGGTGATTATACTGTTAAAGATTATTTTGATTTCTAAAAACTCTCGCAGACATTTAGAAACTCGGATTGCTCATCTGATTCGTTTTTATGAAAAATATTCGGAAGAGGAATGCAAGAAAGTGATTAATTTTATGGAAATTTTTAATATCACGTTTGCAATTTATGCAGAAAACGTGGAATATAACTTGATTAAGATGGAAGAAGAGGAACAAAGCAGTAATCCGCAGTTAAACCTGGATGGTTATCGCGTGTTTTCACAGATGAAGGTAGATAGAAAAAAATGAGTTTTGCTTGATTCAGGATTTAGCAAGGCGTTCGTCTAACCAGGCGAGGCCAGCACCCGCAGTTTCAGCTAGAATACTAATGAGGCGATATAGAGCGATCGCACTAAATACTAGGGCAGCTGGAAAGTGGTGTCGTAAAAGTTCATACGCAGTCGCTTCAAATACACCTAACCCGCCTGGCGCACCCGGAATGACAAACCCCAACAACCAAGCGCAACTAAAAGCCCCTAACAACAAAGGAATTTGATTTGCATTCAACGAACCCAGGGCGAAGATAGTTAATATAAACCCAGTGGCGCGTAGTATCATAAAGCCTAATTCTCCTAACAAAGGTCGTAGGGGATAGCTTTTAATAGTGAAGGGAATAATTGGTTCAGTGGTAGCAGCAGACTTTTTTCCTTTCAATTTGTACAAAAAGCGAATAAGTGGGTTTAAAAACCAAGGATGAATCGCACCAAGAACTACAGCTAAACTCAGCAATTGTAGTATTTGCAAAACGATGGTATTATTATTTGCCGCAAATTGGCTACTGCTGATGACAATGATGATTAAAGCAGCTGCTAGCATAAGTAGGGGTTCTAGCAAAACGCTTAAGGTGGCTGCACCAGCAGAAACATTGGCATTTTTGGCGGCGACAATTCGCCCGTAGTGATGCCAGATATTACCTGGTAAATACTTAGCTACGTTCGTTTTTAGGTAAACTTGGATAAATTGGGGAGATGATACAGGTTGATTTAACTCTTGGAGAATCCAAGTCCAGATCCAGCCAGCCCAAGTATGTGCTAATAAAGTCACCCCTGTAGCGATCGCTATAATTGCCCATCCTACCTCATCAATACGGATAGCAGTCACCTCAATCCAATTATCCTTCAGAGCTTTCCCTAAAAAAAACAGCGTTCCCCCCAAAATTATCCAGCGTAAAAATTGTTTCATTAATTTAGTCATTTAACGGTAGAGCAACAACGCCTAAATACCTCAAATTTTATGGTATATTCAGCTATGTATCCAAAGATTTTGAAGTATCAAACAACTTGATCTGGCTCTTTTGACGACAACCATATTAACTTAGTTTATATCTCCCTAGAGTTAGATAAAAATGTTATTTTTGTGCTAATTAAAATGTGACTTGCGCTAGATGTAAAACTCATTTGATTTTTTCTATCATTAGAAAAAGTTATTATTTTGTCTGAATACTTCGGATACAAAAATAATTTCAAATACCAATCTTGGTTGAAGTTTAACTTAGTCACAAAAATGCAAGGAGTTAGAAGTATGAAGAAAGCAATGAATTGGCTGACAAATATCCGTCCGTTGAAAATTTTAACTGTTTTTTTAGTAGGAATGTTTGTATTTATAGCACAGGCCTGTGGGGCTCCGGGAGTAGCAACACAGCCACCACAACCTGGCGCTCAAGCTCCTAATATCGAACGATCCGATGCCACAAAAGATTATCCTCTTTCCTCTCCTGCTGGTGGGATAAATAACTTTAGTGATGTAGATCCTAGAGCCAGAGATGAAAAGGCAGCAAATGACAGGGCTGAGGCGTTAGTGAAAAATGCTCAAAGAAACATTGAGCAAAAGGGAATTGACAGCCGAGAGGAATATGGCCGTAATTTTCAACAAGGTACACCTGTTGGTGAAAGAGTGAAGAATCTAGGTGAAGATATTGGCAGTTCCGCTGAGGAGTTACGGGAAGGTGTTGTTAAGGGGACTCAGCGTGGATTTGAAAATTTGAAGGGTAATACCCAGAATGCAGCTCAAGATTTGACGAAAAATGTTCAGCGTGGGGCAGAAGATGCTGGTAAAAATGTTCAGCGCACAGCTGAAGATGCTGGCGACGCAGTGAAGGGGGCAGTTAGAAACGTTGATTGAAATTAGCTATTCAATCTCTTACAAAAATATGAAAGCGCCCATAGATTAAAGTCTAGGGCTACCTAAACAAAGCCTGCCTACGCAGGCTTTTTTGACGCTCAATCATCACCAATATTACAAATACTTCTGCAACAATAACCCTAACTTTTCCTTTGTCGCTGCTGGTGCTTTATCCAACTGAGTCAAAATCGCATACTGCAACGCCGAATGCGCCTCACTCGGTGGTGGATTTTCACTCAAGCGCCGCACAGTTTCTTGAATCACCTTTTGAGCATTCACAGCATTCCGCAGCAAATTACCAATCACCAATTCCACCGTCACACTGTCATGGTCTGGATGCCAACAATCATAATCTGTCACCAGCGCTAAAGTTGAGTATGCAATTTCCGCTTCCCTTGCCAACTTCGCCTCTGGTAAATTCGTCATCCCAATGATTGTTGCATCCCAACTGCGGTAAAGATTCGATTCTGCCTTTGTAGAAAAAGCTGGCCCTTCCATGCACACATAAGTACCGCCGCGATGGAGAGTAACTTCTGGTAAATTGAGAGATGCGATCGCATCTGCCAAGACAGCAGCCAAGTTCTTACAAATCGGATCACCAAAGGCGATGTGAGCAACAATTCCCTCACCAAAAAACGTTGAAATCCGATTTTTTGTCCTGTCAATAAACTGATCTGGCACCACCATATCCAGTGGTTTTGCCTCTGCTTTCAAGGAACCTACAGCACTAGCTGAAATTAAATACTTCACACCCAATTGCTTCATCGCATAGATATTAGCGCGAAACGGTAACTCGGAAGGCAAAAGCGTGTGATTGCGACCATGACGCGCTAAAAAAGCTACCCGTGTACCATCCAAAGTCCCCAGAATCAAAGCATCAGATGGTGAACCAAAAGGAGTTTCGACTCGCACCTCTTCAACATCTTTGAGCGCATCCATTTTATACAGACCGCTACCACCAATAATCCCAATACTAGCTTGAGCCATGATTCTGAACCTGTTCCTTCCTGATCTGCTAAGTTATTTTATCGAAAAGGGGAGTAGTATAAAAGGCATTCAGGAGTGCTAATTTATGAGTACTGACCACTTAACAATCCTGAACATAGTGTGTAATCTATGCTTTGTGTATACAAATGTTAAGTAGACGCACTCCTACGCAGATAAACAAAGCAAGCGTTATACTTTTGGGAAAAGGCTTATTTTATCCCCTGCTTTTAACATTTTCATAAATCAATGACTCTCAATTTTCGCTTTGCGGTAGTCAGCGACTTACATCTGGCACTTCCCCACACAATTTGGGATCATCCCAGTCGCTTTCATCTGGTAGAAGTAAGTATCTCAGCTTTTAAAAGTGTACTAGAACATTTAACACAACTCGATTTAGATTTCTTGTTGTTACCAGGAGATTTAACTCAGCACGGCGAACCAGAGAACCACGCTTGGTTACAACAATGTTTAGCCCAGCTACCTTTTCCGGTCTACGTTGTTCCTGGTAATCATGATGTTCCTGTGTTGTTGGCTGATCAGCAATCAATTGCTTTTGCAGATTTTCCCTACTATTACACGAAGTTTGGCTATGAAGATCCGCAGCAAATTTACTACATTCGTCAGTTGCTACCCAGAGTTAAGCTAATTGGACTGAATTCTAACTCCTTTAATGACCAGGGTGAGCAGGTGGGGTGTTTGGATGCCAAACAGCTACGGTGGTTAGAAGAAGTGTTGGCGGCATCTGGTGATGAATTAGTTTTGGTGATGATACATCATAATGTGGTGGAACATTTGCCCAATCAATCGAGCCACCCACTAGCAAATCGCTATATGTTGTCCAATTCAGCAGAACTGTTGCAGTTGCTAAGGCGCTACGGAGTGAAGCTAGTGTTTACCGGGCATTTGCATATTCAGGATATTGCTTACTCAAATGGAGTATATGATATTACCACTGGTTCTTTAGTTAGCTATCCTCATCCCTATCGAGTGCTAGAGTTTCATCGAGATAACCAAGGCAAAGAATCGTTGCAAATTTTATCCCATCGCGTAGAGTCAGTACCTGAGTTCCCCGACTTGCAACAGTCATCGCGGCAATGGATGGGCGATCGCTCTTTCCCATTTCTAATCAAGCTACTAACTCACTCTCCATTAAACTTACCGTTATCACAAGCAAAAGAATTAGCTCCTAGTTTGCGCGACTTCTGGGCAACTATTGCCGATGGGGATGCAGTATTAGATTACCCTCATTTTCCCCTAGAAGTGCGGCGCTACATTCAGACTTACAGTGCATCACAATCGAACTCAGCGATCGCCACTGGTGGAACTTTGACTCTGATTGATAATAACACCACACTTTTGCTAGATAAGAGTTAGGAGTTAGGAGTTAGGAGGTAATTGAACACTCAGCACTCAGGACTGTTTTGACGACAAATTCCAAATGCTGAAGTGTAGGCGTGTAGGAAAGTTCTGCCACCAACAGGGCCGATTTCACCGCCACAGAAAAAGCCACCAACAGGAATATCGTTAAGATAGCGCCGAAATAGTTCAGAATCGAAGTTGGGTTTACCATACAGTCCTTCCCCTCGCCCCAGACAGGAAAACATCAAAGCAGCCACAGCAGAGGGTTCAGACTCTCGCTGGTCTTGATAACTTTTGAGGAGTAATTCAAGGTCTTCAGCAGAAGCTTCAGCATCGCGTAGGTGGAATTGCAGCCTTTGACCGGGACGGACGCGATCGCCAATTGCGATCGCCCCAGCATTTGGATCGACCCCAAGAATACCACGAATTAAAAAGTCTCCTTGCTGCAAAGCCAGCTTAAATTCATCCATCGCCACACCCACAAACAGAGAGTGCTGTGCTAATATCCGTTCTTGTTCGCTGAGACTGGCAATCAAATCTCGTAACACTACTAAAGGTACTTTTTCATCTAACTCCAAAATAATATTGCGATCGGCTTTTGTGACTTGCAACGGCTTGCCAATCGGTCGGCATCCTTGGGCTACAATCGTTTCCAAAACAATATTGCCAGTCAAAGCTATACCAACAGTGCCCTCACGATACAGGTTTTGGTGTTCTTCACCATCAGTATCGTTACAAAACAGAGCAACACGACCCCCACCACTAGCCTGTCCCCCCACTATCACCGAGCCTGGATAAGCAAAATCCAGCCCCTGCAATAAATCATTGATTCCAGAAGCGAAGGAACTAGACAGCAAGATGAACTGAGGAGTCGGTGATGGTGGCACACCAATCAAATCAAGCCAAGCATCTGGTGAACTGTCTAAGTCAGGTAATTCTTCAGCAGCAACATGAAAGACTTGAATCTTCACCCCTGGAAGATGTGCTAAAGTCAAGCTGATAGCTGGTTCAGCTTCCAATTCTTGGGTTTCTCCGCTAACTGTCGTTCCAATCACACCTCCACCACTACAGCCAATTAGCACTGGCACAGAAAGTTTCTCAGCTAACAAGGGTAACAGTCGGGAATACTCACTTGTAAAAGCAGACGAAATGAATACCAGTCCAAGATCCGCAGGTGCTGTTAACGATGACACAGCTCGTTCCACCACATCTGTAACAGCGGCTTCTAAGGAATGACGGGTTGATAGGGCATTTGCCCACTGCATTTGGTCTGCCATGAGTTTTGAGCTTCTTTCTGTTTTTAGGCTAGTAGGTTTTGATTTTTTATTTTGGGAAGAATTGCATCTTACAAGAATTGACGCCAGCCCTTTGTATCCTCCATCCCAAGAAACTGGGGTTGTCATTCCCTAATAGATGCATCTAAATATATTGTATGATTATTTATCTATGGTACTGATTCAACAAAATCTTAAAAAATAAAGGTAAATGCATCACAGCTGCACTGTTTTGCTGTATTGGTTATAAATCAATGGGCTAGAACAGTAACTGATGATCAGCTAAATGGTTAGAATAGTTAGTAATGAAGCTAAATACTGCCATTTCTGAACTTTTTCTATACTAGTATTAACAACACACAACGAGACTAAAGCAATGACCAACATCCAAGAAACAGCAAAAGGCGACATCCAAGAGAAAATCCAAGAAGAAGTGGAACAAGCGCGTACTGTCTGTGATATAAACGGTAGCAATTCACCAGAGTGTGCTGCTGCTTGGGATGCAGTAGAAGAATTGCAAGCTGAAGCTTCCCACAAGCGCCAAAGCAAGCCAAAAAACTCTCTAGAACAGTATTGTGATGACAACCCAGAAGCAATTGAATGTCGGGTTTACGACGACTAGAAATTGAGGCGAGTGAATTTTTGTTCCTTTGGTCAGCAAGCAACTAGTATTGACCAAAAACACGCGAAGAGTGGGGGATGGGGCAACGCAAAGAGTCGCCCCATCCCCCTTAATTTTTTCTTGATAAAAAATTCCTTTTGGGAGACACTGCTCTAGACATGAATTTTTGTGTGTTACTTTTCTCTGTGTCTTTTCAGTTAAGTAGATAAACAAAATTAATTACACAATGTCATTGCGAATGCAGCGTTCGCGGTAGCGTCTCCAAGAGTTGTGAAATGAAGCAATCGCAAGGGCTGGGAATGCTTCTCTACGAGACGCTACACGAACGCAATGACTCTAATTAATTTTGGGTGGTTACTTACTCAGATTGTTAAATCGTAAATGACTACGGGAATCATAACGCGATGTGCAACTTATCCTTAGAACTCCACTTCTATTCTTCCCCACCTAAGGTGTACACACATCTTGGTAATGAAGCCCAAACCCTGGATTTACCCCCCTTAATCCCCCTTTCAAGGGTAGGGGTTTTGTATTTAGTCATTTTTTGACTATTTCAACCAATGCTTAAATCCTGAAACGACCAAACCATGTTAAACAGTTAAGAAAATTCTTAACTATTTTCGATATTTTTAAACCCCTACCCTACTAATTAGTACAGTATTGAGGCTAACTACTGAGCTTTGTGCTTTGATTAAACTATTATCAAGAAGAATTCATGCTGAATTCAAGAGTCAGAATTCAGCATGAATTGGAATCCGATTGACTTCTGAATAAAAGGGTTTAATATCCCTGCCTTATTAAGCGGTCTACAATCAGGTAATGGTATAAAAAGTTACTTCATTTATCATGACTCCTGATGTCTGAATTCGTTTTATTTATTGTTTGAGAGAAACTATGGACTATAATATTTGGTTTCGCCCTTTCGTCTGGATTGATTATCGATTAGCAGTATTATTCCTGGTAATTATTCCGCTAATTCTTCTGATTTGGGCTTTTGTGCAAAAAGCTGAAGCCATACAACGCTTATTGAGTATATACTGGCGAGTATCAAGCCTGGTGGCAATCACGATTTACTTAATGATTGCTCTATATCCAATTAGCTTTATTTCTGGGTTGATGGCTCGGATTTTGATCCCGATATCGCTGTGGTTCTGGGTGGATCTTAACGATGAAATTGAGTATCAAACCACTGGTTCTTTGAAATTGATTTTTACTTCTTGGCGCTGGGCTACAACTGTTTATTGTATTTTGGGCACACTAGCCTTTATCCCTTTTTTGGGTTGTGCTTTTTCTGGCAATGCGCTAAAGACTCCTTATTGTAGCGTCTGGTTCGAGGCTCCGTTGTTATTTAAAGAATATTTCCATGCTAATAGTAAGGCTGAGTTCTTGGGTTTTCTTGGCATCACTAGTTTAGTAATTTATGTACTTTACTTAAGCTACTTTGTTCTGATTAAGCTGGGCAAACAGGGACGTTCAGCTACACCTCAATAACCGCTCACTGTGCCAACGTACCCCTACTCTTAAAAAAATGAATTCCATTGACAAGCGACTGGAACAATACACCGCTAAACGCCCCCAAGAAGTCCTAATTTTAACGGTGGAAATTGCCGATGAGCAAGATAAAATTGCGATTTTCAAAGGCTTTTCCAGTTCTTTGATGCGTCCAACTGCATTTGATGCAGATGTACCAGTTCTAACAGATGGGGTAAACATCCTCAATATTGACCGAGTAGCCAGTCCTTACAATCCTGAAGCACCCCGTTATATTCAACAAGGACTTTCTTGGGAAGCGATGGAGACTCTATTATTAGAAGTGGGTGTTTAATTAATTACTAATTCGTAATTCGTAATTCGTAATTTTGGTGTAATTAAGTAAAATGCCTACTGGTGTTCAAGTAGCAAGTTTGTATCGTATTATATCATGTCCGGTTAAACACTTGTGATTGCGAACAAAGCGTTAGCGTAGTGAAGCAATCCCAAAACCTTTGCGATTGCTTCGCTTCACTTCGTTGCGCTCGCAATGACATATCGTAAGTGATTTAGCGGACATGATATTAGCTATCAACTGACGTATATCATGATTCAAACCCATATACCTCATTTGTGTTGATAATCGGACTCGTAAAGCTTTCGTTGCTTGATAGGTTGAGCCGGATTCCCCGCATAGATAGTCATTGGCTCTAGTGATTTCCCAGTAACGCCACCTAAAGTTAGTACTGCTCCGTGACCAACTGTGACTCCTGGCCCAATTATAGACTTGGCGGCAATCCAACTACTTTCTTGAATATAGATTGGGGCACCAATCAATTTAAAATCGGGATGACTCCAATCATGATTTCCGGTGCAGAGATATACCCCTTGAGACAAGCAAACATGACTTTCGATAGTGACAGGAGCAACGTTATCTATCCAAACACCTTCCCCAATCCAAACAAAATCACCAATGTTTAACCGCCAAGGAAACTTTACCCGCACTCCAGGTTTAATGCGGACACCTTGGCCAATTTTAGCCCCCAAACTGCGGAGTATCCAAATTTTAAATGCTGAAAATGGGAGCCAATAACTTTCAACTAAGAGGGATCCCGCAAAGTACCAAAGAATTTGCTTCCAGTATGGTGCGCCTGGAGTATAGTTGCCAACAGTATATTGATCTAGACGCATATAGGAGGTAAGTAAGCAAAGATGTTAAAGTAATTCGTAATTATTAATTAGTTAAAGGTTGGCTCCTGTATGACCTGTGGTAATCCAGAGGAAAGAGCGAACAATATCACGAATAATACGCAGGAGGGATTCTGAGTTGGTTTGCTTGGATGGTACGGAGATGGGAGTAAAAGCAATACCTTGGCTACCAAGGACAACAGTAGCGATCGCCTTGGCTCTGAGCATGTGAAAATCTGAAGTAACTAGAAATAGGTGTTGAAGTTGCCGTTGTTTAAAGTTAGCAACTAAAGAGGTAAAGTTAGTCACGGTATCGACAGCACTCATGTCAATATTTAATTTTGTCTTGGGAACATTTACATCTCGGAAAGTTTTAAGGGTTTTCTGAGGATCTGGAGGAGAGGACACCCAGATTTCTAGGGATGGATACCACTCGGCTAGTTCGGCAGTGAATTTTTCTCTAGCTGGATCGCCGCCTAAAATCAAGAAAGCTTGGGCTTGGGGTGCTTGGTTGATAGCGATCGCTAAACGTATAGGTATAATACTCAACAGCACCAAAATGAGACTTAAACTTAGTAAACAGATAAAACGGTATACTTTAGCAAGTCTAGATTTTTTCACTTGAGTCTACCCTCATAACTCTGGCAAAGGTTTTTTGTCAATCACAGATTTATAAACCTGAATCAACTTGTCAGCAGCACGATCCCAGGTATAGTTTTGGAAGATAAACTCACGAGCGCGATCGCCCATTTCTGTAGTCTGCTGCGGATTACTTAAGCACTCAATCAAAGCATTAGCAATAGCATTGATATTAATCTCAACAACATGGGCAGCCTTAGCTTTGGCAGCTTCTGGGAAATTGCAAGCAGTTGTAATTATACATGGTAATCCTGAAGCCATACCTTCTAAGATGGATATACTGAAACCTTCTGAGTAAGAAGGAGCAACATATAAATTAGCCGCACTTAAAGCAGCATATTTTAGTACTCCACTGACCATACCAGTGAAGGTAACAGCATCTAGACAACCTGCCTGTAAAAAATAGTTCTGAGCTTTGTCCATAAATCCGATATTATCTGGGCCTGCCACAACTAGATGTGTGTGAGGAAACTGATTATAAACTTTGGCAAAAGCAGGAGCTAGTAAATCTAGACCTTTTTTAGGGTCAATCCTACCAAGAAACAAAATCAGAGTTTTCCCTCTAGTTTCTGGAAACTGCTGATAAAAAAGCTCTGGATTTGGGAGTGTTTCAAATTCTTGGTGGCGAATTCCATTAGGAACAAAAACAGTATTTTTAAATTTGAGAGAATTTATATTTTTTAGTTCAAAACTAGATGTAGCTTGGATGGCGCTAGAATTTTGGATGCTGGGGTTTTCAAATAATTTATAATAAATCTTTTTTTTCCATGCTTTGTAAGACAATGCCCAAGGTTCTAGCATACCATGAGGAGTTACAATATATGGAACGTGGAAATATTTACATATTGAGTGAGCGACTGAAATCATCGGGGCAAAAATTGTTTGACTATGGACTATATCGTAATTATTTACATTTTTAAATAGCCAGTTTATCAAAGAGGGACTAATGATAAAATCATCTCGATACCAACAATTAAAATATTGCACCCGATAGGATTTTTCACTAATCCATTCATTGAGTGGTACATCTAAATTATTAGAACCATTAGCATATGTTGTGATTAAATCAATACTAACACCTAGACGACCAATTGCTTCTACTAGCTCTGTAACAATTTTAGATGTTCCACCATAAGTTGCTCCAATATAAGGAGCAATAAATAAAATTTTCATAACTTAATTGGGAATTTTATCTGGATATTATTACTGTATCAACAGCTTTTAAAAGACCCTCAGCAAACTTTCGAGGAGCATAATTAGCTACAATTTGTTGGCTGAAGTATCCCATTTTGCTTCTCGAATCTAAATCCATTTGATGGATAGTTAACAAAGCACGAGTCATATCTTCTCTACTTTGTGGATCGAATAACAGACCATTTTTGCCATTGTCAACAAGTTCATATCTAGCTCCCACAGTGCGGCTGCATAGAACTGGCAACCCAGCGGCGCAAGCTTCGTTCAACACTAAGCCCCATTGCTCTTGCAACGCAGGATGCACAAAAGCATTTGCCAAGCCATACCAATCTCCAATTGCTTGGTAAGTAATAAAACCAGGCAAATGAACAGAATCTGACAATTTTTGTTCATCAATCAGATTGCGGATAGAAGATTCTTCTTCTCCACTACCACAAATTACCAGATCCCAAGCTTGTTCATCTCCAATTTTTTGGCGATAAGCAGCAAAGGCTTCTACAAGCCGAAATACGTTTTTGCGTTTGATTAAACGGGTGACAACGATAAAATAAGGTTTGGCTGGAATTTTTCTTTGTCTGTTCCTAGCCTTAACCGGATCGAGTCTTGCTATCTCTGCACGTTGGGTGAAATAGTCATTGTCAACTGCATCGTAACCCAGAAAAATCCGCTCATGGGGAAAGCCTAACTTAATTAGATAGTCACGGTGTAGTTTACCACCCACAAGAGCAGCATTATATTTTCTAACATAAAGCCAAGATTTCAATTGCTCCTTCCACCACTGGCGCTTTTCGTCATCCCATTTACTCTCACTCATCACAATGGTAGGAACATTGTGTTTTTGACACCAGACAAGTGCAGCACGAGATATCGGAAATCCCCATCCAGGGATGGCAAGGATATCCGGTTTTAAATCATCTAAAAAAGAGGGTAATAAAGATGCTGGGATAGTAGATTCTTGAGTCCGAGGAGTTGAGTAAGATGTTGTCGCTATTGGCAACAAAGTTTTTAGAGGAAATGTAATTTCTTGCTCTACATCACCCCAAGGATGTTCTTTAGTATTGTCTGTAATTTGAATTGCACTGAGTTTCCAGCCTTTTTGCTGACAGGCTGTATAGGCTGAACGCAATCGTGCTGCGTGATAACCTCCAATATTGTAGAAAATCACAACTATATGCATAACTAGTAGTGTTTAAAATAATTTTCAAACTGAGTTGTTCAAATGAAGAGTGCTGAGTTGAAAGACTGCCCACAAGGGGCGGGGCAAAAACCCAAGTGAGAAATCCAAGGAGTGTGGGGAGATAGAAAAAAGCTTCCTAACCTCCCACACCACACCCAAGTGAGAAATCCGGGGAAAGTACTGACTACTCTTCTTACTCAGCACTCAGCACTTAGCACTGAGTATGGTAAAAGCGACGTGTTGAGAGATAACTCTGTCTAAAATATTTCCGTTTCGTCCAGAGAAGTAAAAAACATGGCCAAAAAGCCATACCAAACCAAGCATAAATTCCAGGTAAATCTCCGCCACGTAAAATAGGTATTAAGCAAGCACATAAAATTGCCCGAACCAAGATGCTAGCAAAGGGATGAATTTTTGTACTATAAACGACTATAGAAGCAAATATTTTGCCGTACACAATTGAGAAGAAAGTAATTCCTATAATTCCACCTTCTGCATAAAATGAACCTATTAATGATGGTGAAATTCCTAAAGTTCCTTTACCTTTATTGGTAGTGATATTAAGCTTATTCATATAACCACCTACCGGTTTTCCCGGCCACAAAGCTCTCGGAATCGGACGCATCACAATTTCTAAGTGTTCCATACCCCAAGAGTAGTCTAAACGTTCGGGGTATACTTGCTGTATCATGACAAAACCATCAAGCATATTGGCATCTTCTGCACTAAATGCCCGCTCAAAGGCTGCCTGATTGACAGCATCTTCTGCTAAAGTTGTGCTTCGCATCGCACCAGCTACTGCAAACATTCCAATAGCTAAGACAGCAATAATAGTGAAAATAATCAGACGAGTTTTTGGTCGATATGAAGAGGATAAGACGATCGCACTAGCGAGCATCCATCCCAAAAATTGAAAGCGACTATTCGGGCTAAAGGTGTAATAAGACACACCCGCCAGAATAGAAAAAGCCATGATTTTAGTGCGAATTGACGAAAAACCGCCAAATTTCCATACACAAAGAATTAACGTTGCAATTCCCACTAAAACCATCGGAAACAAGTACAAATAGCCACTAACATCAAAAGCTAAGGATTGTCCTGCTGCAAGTTGTGTAGCTATCCGAGCGCGAACGTACAAGACTACAGGTAGGCAAATTAAGCCGAAATTGATGACTTTAGGAGACAGCCACGATAAAAATGAGCGATCGCCAACAGGTTTAATAACTGGCAAAGATTGTTTTTGGCAGAATATATAAGTTGCTATTAGGCAAAATTCCCCAAAGACTATGTAATGTAAGGCAACGAGAGCCGCTTCTGTTGTAATTGAATTAAAGCCGCCTAAATTACCAAGACTTACCCACTTACCAAAGCCACTAGTGACTGCCCAATATCGGTAGGAAGTAATGTAAAATAGAAAACTGGTGATAAATAGCGGTACTTCGTCATTTCGCCACAGCATCCAAATTCCACTAAAAATGATTAGTCCAATTTGGATGAAGGCTAAATCGGGGAATTCAAACAACGGCATAAGACAGAGCTTGGAGAGATTGCTGCAATCGCGACAGGCTAAAACTTGAAGTGTCGGTAGATTTTTGAGCGAAGGCTTCTAATTGCCAAGGATTATTTAAGCAAAAATCAAGAGCTTGAGCGATCGCTTGCCCACTAACTTCGGGTAAAATCAATCCATTAACTTGATTTTTTACCACCTCACCACAAAATCTAGAAGTAATAATTGGCATTTTCCAAGCTTGGGCTTCTAATTGAGTCAGTCCAAAACCATCAGAAAGAGTCGGAAACAGCAAAACATCTGCCTGCTGATAGTACATAGCTGTAGCACTTCTAGAAACTGAACCAATCCACTGTAATTTACCATGAGATGCTTGGGGTATGGAAATGCCTTGAGAACCAACCAGCCAAAATTCTATAGGCTGGTGATTCAGAAGTTCAGCAGCTTCTAGCAGTGCAGCAAGACCTTTTCGCAAAATTACTTGTCCTAGAAACAGCACCCGTAGGGGACGTTCTTTGGAGAAAACAGCGGGGTAAGTTCGCACAAAATCATCTGCTTGTTCTGGTGGTTGATACGCAAGGGGAATAATGTCAATTTTATGCTCAGGGATACCTACTTGCTGTAAGGCTTCACTTGACCAGAGCGAGTTAACTATAATTCTGTCAGCTAATAAACATTCTTGATGCCATCTAGTCCAGTAGTGAGATGGTGCTGGTTGCCAGTTCGATTGATAAGTAAGGTGTCTAGCATGTTCTTCCATAACCAACTTTTCCTCCAATGGCCCCGGATCGATTTGACCAAGGATAGTGCGCCAGCCTTTAGCCTTGGCGTAGCGGAATAGTTTTAAAGCAGCGTAACTGTAGGCAAAAAACGTCGGGCGAGAATTGAGACTAGACAGATGGTCTTCAAGTTTGTACAATACTTGAGTTGCGTTTTTTTGGAACCACTCATTGCGTGCAATGATCTGTTCCCATCCAGTCTTTTTTTGAATTCTTTGAGCTATTTCAAAGCTAATTAACGAGCCAGTAAAGGCTTGAACAGAAGCTGAAGCTAAATCTGCGTGGAACCGTTCACGCAGATTAGCTAATAAAGGTTTAGGTAGTCCATTTAGTAAAGAATGGGGCGGAATCCATGCGTCTGTAATGAAGTGGGCTAATTGTCCAGTTTTGTTTAGCGATCGGGGAATAGCATAATGCTCACGCGCTCCCAGTTGACAACAAATCCAAGACGAAAAATTCTGAGTCATATTCTTTCTATCAATTGGTAAATTTTTCTAATATTCAGTGTCTACTGATGTAAATCTACTGAATTTATTTGGTAGCACTGTAAGTTTATGCTGAAGTTTTCAGTAAAATTTCTATTGAAGAAAAATTAAAGACAGCATTATGCTGTTGGATAATTAGTAAATTTAGCGTGGTGATGAAGTACAGGTCTAAATTAAACCTGAAGTTTATCGAAATAGAATTCAGGAGTCAGGAGTCAGGAGTCAGAATTCAGTTGGGTATTCTGTACGACTGGCGTCTGAATAAACGGCGTTTTTGCACCCACACCCAATTCTCAATTTGGTGGTGCAACAATTCAGTGGGGGTCTGAATCCCCCACTGATTGAATTCTGGCTTCTGAATTATTCAACTACTAAAATATATAGCAGATTGCAAGTAAGTAAATAAGGGATGAAGAGTGCTGAGTACTTCTTAAATTTACTCTAATCCCAGGCACTCAGCACTCAGCCCTGAGTGGGTAAAATGCAGACATAAAAATTAGATATGTAGAGTTTATCTCCACAACAAAAACTGTCTTATACCTCACAATTTATAACTTTTTATATCTTCATGTAACGAAAAACTCTGCCATTTTAGCACTTAAACTTCGCATAATTTTTTATATAAAATTATGGTACGTTGTATTCTTATCCAAGATTTTTTGTGTATTTATAATAAACTACATAGTTTTTTTAGATAAATCTGATTTGAATAATAAATTTTTCAAAATTTAGTAAGATGAATTGATATCTAAGGACAGAAATAATTCCTCAAAAGCAAAATATCAAATTTAATTTTTTTGAAATTCTAGGAAGTTAAACAATGGATCGTCGTACTTTTTTAATTTATGCAGGTTTGGGGTCAGTAGTAAGTACACTAAACGCACTGCTTACCAATACATCATCAGGAGTAGCGCAAACAAGCACAAATAAGACTTTACTTGCTCAAACACTACCAACTCGCTGGGTGAATGTCTATACATTTGGAAAACTTGTTAGTGGTAAGACTAACAAAGCTTACATTATTGCAGCTAATACAAAAATCATTCAAAAAGCCATTGATACTGTCGGTAAACAAGGTGGAGGAACTATTTATATACCAAGGGGATATTACCAAGTAGCACCAGAAAATCTAACAGTTTATTCACCATCTTCTATTGTCATCAATTATAACAATATTACATTGATTGGTGATGGGATTGGCAAAACTATTATTGAGAGTAGAGGTTCTTGGTCTATTATTCGAGGACAAGTTGTGAGAGGTCATGGAATTATGATTAAAGGAACTAATAATTCCTTATACCCAAGAAAAAATATTACAATCAAAAACCTGGAGTTACAAGGTGGTACAAATGGATTTACTGGTAACAATGCATGGCCTGCTAACACCAAAACTGGAGATGGATGGGATATTACTCATAAAGGTATATGTTTAGATTTCGATAAGCACTTAGACAATATTACTATTGATTCTGTTTACGTACATGACTTTAGAGGAGAGGTAATTTACAATGGTGGGAGTTGGCTTGGTAAACTTACTATATTAAATACAAAGTTAGCAAATTCTAATGGTTCAATGCTGAGTGTAGATGCTAATTTAACTGTGACTAACTGTGAATTTGTTAATACAGCAACTGCCTGGGTTGAAAATGCACCTATCTCACCAAACAAGTCTTATTCTTTTGATAAATGTGTATTTAAAGATTCTATAGGTCATGGCTTAGTTGTAGCGCAAGGTAGATTTCCATTAGGTCGTAAAGTAACAATCACTAACTGCAATTTTTATAACTCTCCTTCGGGTATTTGTCCTTTTGGAGGGGCAAGTGACTTCGTTGTGACAAAAAATAAATTTTTTGATGTGAAAAATGCTTTATTAACTACTGACGTAAATAGAAATATTCAATTCTATCAAAATGAAATATATGGTCAAAAAAAGTCAATAACAACAGCTTACCTTTTTGGTAAATTATCTAACGTAGTAATCAAAAATAATTACCATCAAGCGACCACCAATGCGCCAATAGTTGCCTGTGTTTTTTATTATGGTGATTTGAAAAATATAGTAATAGAAAATAATATTTTTAAAACCTGTCGCACGCCTGAGCAATTAGCTGATGTTACTAATGAGCGTCCTTTATTTAGAAACAACCAATATATCAACGTAGAAAGACGTAATTCCCAAGGATCTTACGTTTTATCGGGAGGAGAGCAAACAGTACAGATGGTTACTCCCAAGTGTGAAGAATTAGTGTTAAACAACCTCACTAGTAGCGCTGTTACAACAGTAGGCATAAGTGTTAGTCGTTATATTGACGGACAAGACGTATTACTTACAGGTGGAAGTATTAACAAAAAAATAAAACTACCTAGAAATTCTGATACTATTCAATGCCAAAGTGACAGATTGCTCAGTGGACGAGGCGAGAAACTAAGACTTAGATTTAAAAAATCTAGCCAGAAGTGGCATGAAATCTCTTACAGTAGCTGAATGCTCAGTTTATTATTAATCAAACTACCTGAGATTTTAGATGCCTAGAATGTTCAAAATAACCACGGTTGATAGTTTAAAGTGTAGTGCAAATCGGGCGATCGCTTCTTGATAAATCGGGCTGGATTACCAGCTACCACAGTATATGGATCTATATCCTTTGACACTACCGAACCAGCACCTACAACTGCTCCCTCCCCAATCGTGACTCCTGGTAGAATAATCGCTCTGTAAGCAATCCAACAGCGATCGCCAATAATTACATCCCCACCTTTGTCTGCAAATTCTGGTGAGTGCGGATCGTGCCCCAGTGTTAAAATCGAAGCTTCCGGGCCAATAGAGACATCACAGCCAGTCCGAATCTGGTAGTGGCGACCATCAAACAAACAGCCAAAATTAATGACGTTGCGATCGCCCAAATAAATTTTTCTGCCGTTGAGAAACTGACATCTCATTTGTACAGAAGTACCTTGTCCCATCCCTGCTAAATAGGTTTTCAGATAAAACATTCTCAACTTACGAGATGGACAATTTGTAAGTACGTGATTGTAGGAATAACTGAGAATACTACCGACAATCAGCTTATATTGCATAATCTTAGTATCGGTGTCATGAAGATAGTTAATAATTTATTAGGTTTTTTATAAAGAAAAGGAGTCATATGGATTTTACGGGATGGCAAGTTTCCAATCAGATGATTATAGCAATAACTCAAAATGCTGCCAGCAAAAATTTTCAAACTCAAGGGTGTATCAGAGAAAGTTACTTAATTTCGGTATGCTGAAAAGTGTTAAATATCTTGAAAACTTAATTTTATAAAGTAAGTAATAACTATGCTTTTACTTTAAATGAATTTAAAACTAGATTAGCATTCAAATGCCAAGAGTTTTCCTGAAGATATCTCTCCCATTGAGGATTAGGAGGATTTTCTAATATTTTTTTAATCCCAATAACAATTTCATCTACATTATCTGCCTCAACCCAAACTCCCAGATCATACTTCTGAATTACAGAGCGTAAAGAACTTTCACCAGATGAGGCAAGACAAGTTTGACGATAATTAATAGCAGTATTCAAAACACCACTGGCAGAATGAAAAATACTACTGTAAGTCAATATAGTAAAATCGGTAGCTACGAAAAAGTTACCAATTTCTGTATCTGCAATAAATCCTATTTCCCAACGACATCGTTCTGCAACTCCTAATGTTTTAGCTAACTCCTGATAAAAAGCTACAGATCGTTGCGCTGATGACTGTTCTTTGCCTGCTACAACTAGGTATAAGTCAGGAAAATTAACCATTGCCCGAACCACGAGATCGAGATTTTTGTTATCCCTGATATGTCCAAAAGCTAGCATAACTTTAGCATCAACGGGCAAATCAAGACTGACTCGCATTTGTTGCCGTGACCTATTTGGATCAGCAAAGTGATATATTCCATGAGGAATCACAGTTGTTTGTAATTGAGGCATGGGTCGAACTGTATCCAGGTTAATAGATTTATGTACAAAGGCTTGGGAAAGAAAGGAATAACCACAAGCGATCGACCAACGATGCCACCAATGAGGTCCGACAACGAAATCACGCACAGGATCATGCACGATAGCAGCAAAAAGAACCCCTTTTTTTACCAGACGCTTTAAGCGACCAGACCATAGAGGTGCTAAATATTCTACATAAGAACCAAGTAGAACATATTGAAAAT
>JBGTMK010000849.1:0-7577 GCA_041743605.1 Nostoc sp. | reverse complement strand
GACGCGATGAATCGCCGTCTCTACAAAGGGCTAATTGTTGTAGAGACGGCGATTCATCGCGTCTTCTATCTTAATTACAAATTACGAATTAGAAAATAATCCCAAAGAACAAATAATCTGAGGTTCTCGTTTCTCCAGTTCTTCTGTCACAATACACAAACGGTCATCCATGCGTAACGCCACAACTAACTCAGCCAACACATGACTATTAATACCACTTCTCAGTTGACGATTTAGAGTATCAATAGCTGACTGTCGCAAAGGATAACGGTAAATCTCATCAATTGCTTTTAAAAGTTCTTCACTAACAAAAAGTGTTCCTTTCATTTCTTGAACATAACCCTTCAGCCGTTCATAAGTGCGGAACCTTGCACCTGATGGTCGCCCTAATTGACCACCTGCATTTTTCTCATCTTCAGCAATCAATTCAGCGCCCTTGTTTACTAACTCATGATGCTGTTTATCTCTGGGTATAGCTGGAGTAGATTCTTCACACGCCGCCACGCGAAGCACCGCTAATTGTGATTGAGTAACGCTATTTCCATCGCGGTCAACATAAATCAAAGAATCATTTCCCTCGGTGGTTTTCATATAAAGTAATACCCCCTCTGGTTGCACAGGTTGCGGAGTATGGGCGCGAGTAGAATAAACTACATTTTGCATTTCTTCAATCGTCTTTTTCAAACCCGGATTATCATCTGTAGCTTTTTTCCAAATTTGAAATGCTTCTGATGTCAAATCAACTTCTGTATCTTCTTCACCATCTAAAACTCCAGATTTCTCGTTGTAGAGGTCGAGAATTACTCGTGCATCATCATCTTCAAAAAAAGCTTCATCAGTTCCCACCACTTCCGCATTTTCTTGCAGTCGTTTGCGGAGTCGTCCCCGCAAATTAATAATCCGTTCTACTCCCTCGGCTGGTAAAAAAGAATAACAGAGAATTTTATCAGCATTTTGTCCAATGCGGTCTACTCTTCCGGCGCGTTGAATTAAACGAATAATCGCCCAAGGTAAATCCCAATTGACGATAATTGCACAATCTTGCAAATTATGACCTTCACTTAAAACATCGGTGGCGATTAAAATCCGCAACTCATCTGATGATGAAATTTGCTCACGTTTTCCATTACTCACAGGGCTAAATCTTCCCGTCATTACTGTCGGGTCTTTAGATTGACCTGTCACTCCTGCGACATTAGTAATATGATTCAACTGCAAATTCTCTGTAAGGTAACGAACTGTATCGGCAAATTGTGTGAAAATTAGTACTTTATCTTGAGGGTGAATTTTTGTTAACAGTTTGATTAAAGCAGCAAATTTTTCATCTTTTTGAGGATTCCACTCGCCACACTGTTGCAGCACATTAATCAGCGCTTTGGCATCTTCTAATAAATCCCGTTTCAGTTTTTTAATATCAAAAAGTGTAGACCTGAGCCATTTAAATCTTCGTTGATATCGAGTTGTATATTCTTGGTAAATTGATTCTGCTCTTTGACGAAAAAGTTTTTCTGTTTTTAATGCTTTCTCATCCTCGTGAGAAAAAGAAGTTAGCTCTCCTTCTCTCTCCACTTGCAACGAAGCAATAGAATCATCTTCTTCCGTTTCAGTATCAAACAAAGCTGCTGCTACAGAATCAGCATCTTCATCATTATTACTTGTATCTAATAACTCAGCTTCCTGAGTTCCAATGGGAATATCAAGCCCATTTTCTAGGGCATATAAATAAATGAAATTCCGTAAAATGTGACGTTCGATTGATTGAATAAAAGCAACACCACTACTTTCTAAACGTTTAAATAAATTAGTGCGAGAAAAGCCCATTAACCTCCTACCGCCACGAAATAAGCTATTAAGAAAGCGTTGTTCGGTGTCTGTAGGCGGCTGTTTGTGTTTAGCAATAACGTAATTTCCTAGCCCATAACGAGGTAAGTTAAGTTGATTAATTACTTCTACTACTAACTCAGAGTAAAGCCGAGAATAAAAGTCTGTTTCAGAACCTTCTAAAGGAAACTTGAGACTGCGAGGTAGACGCTGGGGAAAATAAGAACGTGTCCCATCAGCAAATTCTAAATATTTCCGTCCGGTTTCATCTGTGTGGGCATAATTATCTTTAATAAAAGAGCGAGTGCGTCGCACCATGTAACGCTTCATCAATTCTCGCCAGTCATCAGGGTGTTCGCTTTTCTCAAAAGCAGCTAAAGAACGGACAGAACATTGATGCTTTCTAATAAACTCTAATTCTCCTATAGAACTGCCACCAAGTTCATTAATTAAAGCTTCTGGTCTTAATCCTAAATCTTGGTCTTCTGGCACAAATAGCCTCAGTTGGGCAGAAAGGTCAAGATAACTTTTATTGTATGGAGTAGCAGATAATAAAATACATTTACTTTCGTTAGTAGCAATATATTCTGTAATTGCTCGATAACGTTTGCCTTCACGATTCCGTAAATTATGACTTTCATCAATTAACACAACGCGGTAACGGCGGAGTTTTGGTAACTTATTTTGTACTTGACTAATTGGCATCACTTCGGCAAGTAGCCGATAGTTATTTACATATTCTTGCCACATTGAAACGAGGTTTTTTGGGCAAATAATCAGTGTTTCTAAAAAACAATCTTCTTGTAAAATCTTGGCAAGGGCGGTTCCAACTAAAGTTTTGCCCAAACCGACCACATCACCCACTAAGACGCCACCACGCCTAGTTACATGACGGGCTGCTAGCTGTACGGCAGCTTTTTGGAAATCGAATAAATTATTAAATTCGCGGGGGATACGGAATTCTGAAAGTCCTGCGATCGCTTCATGGGATAAGTGGTAAGCTATCTTCAGGTAGATGTAGTAAGGTGAAACTAATTCTTGCCTAGCCCAACTCTGATCGATAATTTCAGCTAATTCTTGGGAAATATCTACACAACCATAATCTTGCCAGCGATCGCTAAACCACTTTTGCAGTTTATTAGACGCATCCTGGTCTAAAATATCAACATTCAACTCCCCTTGTTTCGCCAGTCCGGGAAGGGTTAAATTACTACTACCCAAAAATCCCACTGTGGGGATGTTAGGGTCATGGCGATGCACAAGATATAACTTGGCGTGGAGAGAATGACGCAAAAACAGTTTAATAATTACTTTCTGACTTTTTAGCTGATGACTTAACCGCCGCAACCCCGCTTCATCCTGATTAGTCGGCGCACCGATAGTCAACTGCTGACGAAATTCCGCCGCCATACGTTTTTTAAACCGCACGATGCTACTGTTGTCAATCCGTCCATCACCGCTACTCAGGGAAAATGCTGCATAAACTTCATCACTGGGCAAGCTTTGCATCCCAATTAATAAACGACAACAAGCATTTTCACTACCAACATACTGTTCAATTAAATCATCAATTCTTCGCCAACCTCTGAGATTGAAATAGCCAACACAAAAATCTGCCCGATAAGAGATTTTGAGGGTTTCTCGTAAAATCGGTAGCAGTTGCAAATCAATATTGTCAAAAATGCGGGGCATTATTTAAAACTCTATAAATATTTCGTACATCTGTTATATGAGTAAAAAATTTTTCCAGCCAGATTTATCGCGTCTTCAAAAATTATAAAAAAAGAGCAGTTGCATAATACAACTGCTCTAAAAACTACTTAGATAGATATTTTCTACCTATCCACAGACCCCATGATTACGTCAACACTACCCAGAATTACCACAATATCTGCAACCTTCATGCCGCGCAGTAAATGGGGGACAATTTGGAGGTTGTTGAAATCTGCGGCGCGAATCTTCCAACGTGCAGGGAAGACATTATCATCGCCAACCAAATAAATCCCCAACTCACCTTTACCACTTTCTACACGGGCGTAGATTTCACCCTTGGGCATCTTGAAAGTGGGGGAAACTTTTTTACCGATGAATTGGTAATCAAATGCGTCCCACTCAGATTTTTTACCTGCGGCTAAACGCTTCGCTTCCAGATTTTCGTAAGGGCCGCCAGGAAGTCCTTTAACTGCTTGGCGAATAATCTTCACAGATTCGCGCATTTCCCGCATCCGCACCACATAACGCGCAAAGCAATCACCGGCAGTTTCCCACTGTACATCCCAATCGAAATCGTCGTAACATTCATAATGGTCAACTTTCCGCAAATCCCATTGCACGCCAGATGCGCGTAACATTGGGCCAGAAAGTCCCCAGTTAATTGCTTCTTCACGGGTGATAGTCCCAATACCCTCAACGCGTCGCCGGAAGATGGGGTTATCTGTTACTAAGCGTTCGTACTCATCAATTTTGGGTAATAAATACTCGCAAAATTCCAGACACTTATCTACCCAACCGTAAGGTAAATCGGCTGCTACTCCACCAACGCGGAAGTAATTGTTATTCACCATCCGATAACCTGTGGCAGCTTCCCACAAATCATAAATCATCTCCCGTTCCCGAAACTGGTAGAAGAAGGGAGTTTGTGCGCCTACGTCAGCTAGGAAGGGGCCAAACCACAGCAAGTGGTTAGCGATGCGGTTCAACTCCAGCATAATGACGCGGATGTAGCTAGCACGTTTGGGGACAGCAACACCTGCAAGTTTTTCTGGGGCGTTGACAGTGACGGCTTCGTTGAACATTCCCGCCGCGTAGTCCCAGCGACTAACGTAAGGAACGTACATTACATTAGTACGGTTTTCAGCGATTTTTTCCATTCCCCGGTGCAAATAGCCAATAACCGGTTCACAGTCAACAACATCCTCGCCATCCAGAGTCATGATTAGCCGCAGAACCCCGTGCATTGAGGGGTGGTGTGGCCCCATGTTTAGCACCATTGGTTCAGTGCGGGTTTCTAGTCTGGTCATAGATTTCGTGTTCTCCGTTCGTGAAAATTTTGAATTGAATCGCCCAGATGCCAACCAGAACCGATTTATCTAGTCTGCCAAAACGATGTTTGTAAGGGCAATCTATATAATTAGGACTCTACAGGGTTATGTTGGAGAGAGGATAGCAGCCGAGGAGTTGTAATTGATGTTTCATTTCGTTGCACCTCTTCAATTATTATAGGGAAGCTTGATATGCAAGGGATTGAGGCACAGGTTTTTTTCATGTAATCTGTTTTTGCACTTAAAATCCTGATGTTGTTAAATCCTGTTCAATGTTGTATAAGTTAGTGTCTCAGCATAATGGTACGTATATAGCCAAAAGCTATTTAGATTTTTGAAAAAGAATTCAGAAGTCAGAATACAGGAGTCAATTTATTTATCAAAAATAAAATTAAAGATGAAATCAGATTCACAAACACCGCTAGATTTAGAAGAACTGGCTTTTTCTCATATTTCCGTTTTGGGTCGGGAGGTAATTGAGGGTTTGGCGGTGCGTCCAGGTGGACATTATTTAGATGTAACGGTAGGCGGTGGTGGTCACAGTCGCTTGATTTTGGAAGTTGCGGCAGATGTGCGGGTAACGGCTGTTGACCAAGATGAAGATGCTTTAGCAGCAGCGAAAAAAGAATTAGCTGAGTTTGGCGATCGCGTACAATTTATTTATAGCAATTTTGCTGACTACGAGTTTACCCCTAACACTTTCGATGGTATTTTAGCCGATTTAGGGGTAAGTTCTTACCATTTAGACCAAGCAGAACGGGGTTTCAGCTTTCGCCAAGCTGCAAATTTGGATATGCGAATGGATCGAGGGCGATCGCTAACTGCTGCTGATGTGATTAATAATTGGGATGAGGCAGAATTAGCTGATATTTTCTTTAAGTACGGTGAAGAGAGATTATCGCGGCGCATTGCTCGTCGTATTGTAGAACGGCGACCGTTGCACACGACTACAGAATTAGCTGATGCGATCGCTTCTTCTGTTCCTCCCAAATACCGTTATGGGAGAATTCACCCCGCTACCCGTGTTTTTCAAGCTCTGCGAATTGTCGTCAACGATGAGTTAAAATCCCTAGAAACCTTTTTAGATAAAGCCCCAAATGCCCTTGTCCCTGGCGGCAGGATTGCGATTATCAGTTTTCACAGTTTAGAAGATCGCCCGGTGAAGCATGGTTTAAGAAATTCACCTTTATTAAAAGTCTTGACAAAAAAACCGATTATTGCCCAAGAAGAAGAGATTGGGAAAAATCCGCGATCGCGATCGGCCAAACTGAGGATAGCCCAAAAGCTGCTGTAACTACAATGCAGCGTTAAACCCCTCCATCTCAACAATCTGTTAATCTAGCGCTGTTGGAGAGTTAAAAAATAATAAATGGAAATTAGTAATCTGTTTATAGCAGGTGGCGTGGTCATGTGGCCTCTGCTGGGATTCTCTTTGTTAGGCGTGGCGCTGATTATCGAACGGATCATCTTTTGGATAAAGATAAATAATCGGCAAAATAAGGTAGTGCCAGAGGTGCTACAGCTTTATCGCCTTGATAATGTAGTTAGTGCTTTAGATAAATTGCAGAAAAATGCTGATTTACCCATCGCCCGAATTTTTTTAGCAGCTTTAGAATTGGAGGAGCCGACACCAGAGGAATTTCGTTTGGCATTAGAAAGTGAAGCCCAAGCCGAAATCCCCTTACTCAAACGCTCCCAAAATATTTTTGAGACAATTATTGGTCTTGCGCCCCTCTTGGGACTTCTCGGCACTGTATTAGGATTAATTAACTCCTTTGCCTCTCTAAATATTGGAGATGTAGGAGGTAGTAAAACAATAGGTGTGACATCTGGAATTAGTGAAGCTTTAGTATCCACAGCAACAGGATTGGTAGTAGCAATCTTTACACTTTTATTTGCTAATACCTTCCGGGGACTCTACCAGCGTCAGATTGCTTGGATTCAAGAATATGGTGGACAGTTAGAATTACTCTACCGCCGTCGCTATGAAAGAGGAGATAAATCTTATGTGCCCAATAAATGAAACGGAACTAGGTAATGTAAATTAGTGATGGGTAATTGCGATTAGTTCACTACTTGTTACTAATTTTGCTCTGCAATTTTTGACTCTAAGATTATTCTAAAATAACGAATAACTTTTTTCGCTACACTTTTCGAGGGAATATTCCATGACTATTTGGGTAAATGAGCAAATTGATCCGTCTGGGATGATTCATGCCTGTATTGCCACTTGTAATGAATCTCAAGCTAAAGATTGTCATGATTCTTTTGAGAATAATTTGACTGAGACGCAAAAGGCAGCAGGTTGGGTAGCGCGATTGCGGACTGTCGATTCTTGGGATGAAGTGCCTGTTAATTCTTTAAAACTCAATTAATTGAGTGCTATCGAAACTAGGCTAAAAGCTTAACTTTTTCCCAGCAGATAAGATTACCTTTGTCTTTTCTGCTCATCTTTGAATGAAACTTCGACGTGCTTTGCTTCACCAGACTGCTGTTTAACCCAACTTTGCTGACAGTTAGACCATTTTTGTGTTGACTGCAAATCGTCTGAGATGTAAGTCATTTTTTGGGATTTTGACGAACATATTTCAAGAGCGTAGGCGTAGCCCGCCATAGGTATCGCTTGTCTAGCATACGCTGCACCTATGCCAAAGGTTATAGCGATCGCAGCAAATCCCATGAGAACAGGTTAATAAAGGATAAAATTCGGATTAA
>JBGTMK010000848.1:0-8374 GCA_041743605.1 Nostoc sp. | reverse complement strand
AGCGTCTCGTAGAGAGCGTCATTACGAATTACAATTTAGTATCCCAGTGGTGAGAGTGTTTGCTGCTGGATTTCAGAATTTGGCGTTGTATTAGACAATGCTGGCTTAGGACTATGAGATGCTGGAGGCAAGAAAATCATCCCTTGAGGAGTTGGCAATACCAGGCCTGCTGTTGATTGTTCTGCTTCCCCGGCCATTTTATTTGTCAGTGTCGCGTTGGTTGTCGTTAGTAACCGCTCATGACGTTGGAGCTTTTGCAGTCTGCGATATGACTGACTCCAAAGCTCTTGAGAGTATACTGTCCAGCCATAAACAGCCAGTGTCGATGCTACTAACAAGAACGCCAAAACTGACGAATAACGATGAAAAGTATACAAGCGCAGCAACCACAAAGGTGCAGTTCCAGAATTAGGCATTGTGGGAATGCGAAGAAAACCTACTCCCGGACTCTTCTGGTTCGCACTCAATTGCTCATTGGGATTTGGCAGTTTTTGTCTAGCCAACTCTTTCACCGATTTGGGCATAACTACCTCATTTGTAGGAGAAGCCGCTAATTTTTGTGAAGAACGCCGTTGTCTTTGAGAAGATACTGGTGCAGCTTGGGTAGCTGATGTAGAAGCGCTCCGTGTTGCTGAGTCAGTAGGCGCAGAACCTCGCCTCCCTAAAGAAAGGATAGAATTTTGCCAAAACCGATTACCTCTTGTAGAAACAGTAGATTTACGAGCAATTACCATAAATTTTTTAGATGGGAAATACTGTACTTTAGATTGATTGCCTTAATTGTCTGTTTTTGCTTAGGTTAAAATCACCTTCTGTGCCACAAGCACACATAACAGACTACACCCTTTTAACTGTCCCTTTTAACTGTTCTGATAGGTAGCTGTACAATGATTAGAAACTAGACAGCCTAAACTTTAGCTATCGCACCTAAAGTATGGCAACGTCGGGTAGCAAGGTGCAATACTTCGCGAAAAAAACTAAAATTTTTGCTATGATAGCTCAATTAACTATTTAATTTGGTAGAGTTGTTAATTTTCGTTTTACTCCTGAGTGAAGAGAAACTAATCAGATGGCTGTGAAATAGGTAATCCCGAAAAGAATACCCCAAAAGATTGTTTTTTTTAAAGTATGTAATCTTGTAAAATCTAAAAAAAAGCAATAAATACGGTATCGTATTCAACAGGCGAAAAATTGTTCTAGCCACAATTGGTGAAAGAGGAGTTATGAAAACAAAAATCTTTGGTTTTGCTTTAATGTTAAGTTTGGCTGCAATTCTCGGAGCCTGTGAAGGTGGTGGTAATGGTACTGGTACTACTACTCCCCCTGCTACAGGTGAACCAACTGATGCACCTCCCGCAGCTACTCCCCCAGCTACACCCGCAGCTACTCCTAAATAAGGCATCTTAAACTTTAGTTTAAATCACGCCCAGAACTGTTTAGTGGAAGCATCCTCACTATATAGCTTGAATTAGTTAGGCTTAACATAAGAGCCTAGAGTTTGCTCAAATATCAGCTAAGTAGGGCACGAATTAAAGGACTCTGGTAAAGAGGGTTACATCCTCAACCAAATTCTACGCCGTAAATTCTTCCCTGATTGAACCTTCTTCCTAGCCCAAGGAAGTTGAGTGATGTGAATCTAAGGCATTTTGTAGGCAAAATACTTCCCTCATTTAGTATTTGGAATTGCTTAAACAATTGAGTTTTGAGAGGGCAAAACAATTTATTACGATCGCTGGCAATTTCTCCTGAGCATTACCTGTAGTCTATTCTGTATCAGGATAGACCCAGTAATATCAGTTGATATTGCCAGATTTTTATTGGGAAAATTTGGGCATGGGGCAAAACAGTTCCGAGTTCCGTTAGCAGTAGCGGGGCGTTGAGCCAGTGCTGAGTAAAGAAGTGAGATTCCCACTTACTACTCAGCGCTCAACACTTATTGAAGGGCATAGTAAAAATAGATTTTCATCCTGCGTTGTGAACGCAGTTTAGGAGATGGGGAGAGTTAAAGCAAGAAAAGCAATAAGATTATTGAGCTTAATTGTGATTAGTGCAATCTTGCTTGTATTAAATAGCTATTGGGGATCAACGGTAATAGCATTACCGCCGCCAGAGGATACACCAGAAGAAATATTACGCACAAAGATTATCATAGAAGCGCGATCGCCTATTGATGGGAAATTCCTAACAGCTGCCGAATATATCCAATTACAAGCCCAGCTACAAGAAGTTCCGCCACCAAAACTAGACCCCAACATTCGGGATCAGATTTTCTTGCTTCGCCTACGTAAAACATTATTTCAGTTTTTCCCATTTTTAAATTTTTGATAAATTACTCCAGTTTCAAAAATCAAGAGCTTTCCCCCAGTCCCCAGTCCCCAGTCCCCAGTCCCCATTCTGATGTAGGATAACGGTGACGACAAAATTGCAAATAAATGTAAAGAATATATATAGATATTAGAAAAGTAGATTTAGTCAATCACGTTATTTCACTTAGGTAGCTTCATGTCCATGACCACGATCGCCCCTGAACAGGTTAACAGCATCGTTTGGAATCAGCATAACGATCCCTTTGAAATACTAGGTTCTCATCCCATAGAACAAGATGGCAAAACTGTCTGGGCTGTGCGGGCTTACTTACCAAATGCAAGTGCAGTATGGGTTGTTCTTCCTGAACAACGCAAAGAATACCCAATGCAAACAGTGCATCATCCCCACTTTTTTGAATGCACCATTGAAACAGCAGAACTGGCAAACTACCAGTTACGGATTAAAGAAGGAGAACATGAGCGTGTCACTTATGACCCTTACGCTTTCCGTTCTCCCCGCTTGACGGACTTTGACTTGCATTTGTTTAGTGAAGGCAACCATCACCGGATATATGAAAAATTGGGAGCGCATCCCACTGAAATAGATGGCGTTAAAGGCGTTTATTTTGCCGTTTGGGCACCCAACGCTCGTAATGTTTCATTGCTGGGAGATTTCAACCTCTGGGATGGACGTAAACACCAGATGCGTAAAGGCCCCACCGGAGTTTGGGAATTATTTATTCCTGAAATTGGTGTAGGAGAGCATTATAAATATGAAATTAAAAATTTTGAAGGACACATTTACGAAAAATCTGATCCCTACGGTTTCCACCAGGAACCTCGCCCGAAAACGGCATCTATTGTCACTGATTTAGATGCTTATAGTTGGAGTGATGAAGACTGGATGGAAAAGCGGCGTCACACTGAACCCCTCACCCAGCCCGTCTCAGTCTACGAAGTACATTTAGGCTCTTGGTTACACGCTTCGAGTGCGGAACCAGCTAAACTCCCCAATGGTGAAACGGAACCTGTAGTTGTTGTTTCTGAACTGAAACCAGGCGCACGCTTCCTTACCTACCGGGAACTGGCAGACCGACTCATTCCTTATGTCAAAGAATTAGGATACACCCATTTAGAATTGCTACCCATTGCGGAGCATCCCTTTGATGGTTCTTGGGGTTATCAAGTAACTGGGTACTATGCCCCCACCTCGCGCTTTGGCAGCCCTGAAGATTTCATGTATTTTGTTGACAAATGTCACGAAAATGATATCGGGGTAATTGTGGATTGGGTTCCCGGCCACTTCCCTAAAGATGGACATGGTTTAGCTTTCTTTGATGGTAGCCATTTATATGAACACGCTGACCCCCGCAAAGGCGAACACAAAGAATGGGGGACTTTGGTGTTCAACTACGGCCGCCATGAAGTTAGTAATTTCCTGGCATCAAATGCCCTCTTCTGGTTTGATAAGTACCACATTGACGGGATTCGGGTCGATGCTGTTGCCTCGATGCTATATAACGACTATTGCCGCGAACCAGGAGAATGGCTGCCCAATCAGTACGGTGGCAGAGAAAACTTAGAAGCAGCAGATTTTCTGCGTCAGGTAAATCACATTATCTTTAGCTATTTCCCTGGTATTCTCTCAATTGCGGAAGAATCTACTTCTTGGCCAATGGTATCTTGGCCCACCTATACAGGCGGACTGGGTTTTAACTTGAAGTGGGATATGGGCTGGATGCACGATATGCTGGATTACTTCAGCATGGATCCTTGGTTCCGCCAGTTCCACCAAAACAATATCACCTTTAGTATGTGGTACAACCACAGCGAGAACTTCATGCTGGCTTTGTCTCACGATGAAGTGGTGCATGGTAAGAGTAATATTATCGGCAAAATGCCGGGAGATACATGGCAGAAGTTAGCTAATATCCGTTGTTTATTTAGCTATATGTTTGCTCACCCAGGTAAGAAAACCATGTTTATGAGCATGGAATTTGGGCAGTGGAGTGAGTGGAATGCTTGGGCAGATTTGGAGTGGCAGTTATTGCAGCATGAAGCCCACCAACAGTTAAAAACGTTTTTCCAGGAATTGAACCATCTCTACCGTTCTGAACCAGTTTTGTACACCCAAGATTTTGCTGAACCTGGGTTTGAGTGGATTGACTGTAGCGATAACCGCCATAGTGTAGTTTCCTTCATGCGTCGTGATAAGGATTCTGATGATTTTGCGATCGTGGTTTGCAATTTTACACCGCAACCTCATTCTCACTATCGCATCGGTGTACCGCAAAAGGGATTTTATACGGAGTTGTTCAATAGTGATGCGCGTCAGTATGGCGGCAGCAATATGGGTAACTTAGGCGGTAAGTGGACAGATGATTGGTCTTTACACAGTCGTCCTTATTCGCTGGATTTGTGTTTGCCACCTTTGGGAGTGTTGATTCTCAAGTTGGATAAGAAGAAGACTGCTGAGATGATAGGATAACAATTTGGGGTGGGCGATGCCCCACCCTTAATTCACCAGAAAGAATTATGGCGATTTCTCAGAAACTTCCAAAAAATAAAAGAGGAGAGAAAACCAGCCAATAGCTATTCTTCCCCAATAACCATCAATTTACTGTGAATCGGATTTTTCACTTTGAGTTTTTGCGGATGAATTATTAGCACCATTTGCACTGTCTTTCTGTAACTGGTTTTTTAACAAATTAATTAAACCTTCAGAAAGTTGTGATAATGAATTTTCTAATTGTGGTGAAAGTTCTAAGGGTAAGCTACCAGTACGCAAATGTAGGGAGCGTTGGGGGAAGGGAATATTGATGTTTTTTTGTCTGAGAATCTCATCAATCTGAAAATATAAGTCGCTCTTAATTTGAAACTGCTTGCGGGGTTTAGAAATCCAAACTAATAACTGAAAATTTAAAAAATCTTCACCATATCCTTGAAACCAAACAGTAGGATGTGGTTTTTTTAAAATATCAGGATTTGTTAGCGCTACTTCTAATAATGCAGAGCGTATAGTATTGATACTCACACCATAAGCAACTCGTATTGGTAATACTAGACGAGATGCTGAAGTTTGATGGTTCCAATTGACTACTTCTGTATCTAAAAAACGGGAATTTGGCACAACCACTACTATATCATCTAAGGTGCGGAGGTAAGTGCTGCGAGCATTTAAACGCTCTACTGTTCCCATAAACTCGCCAACTTGTACAAAGTCGCCAATTTCAATAGCACGTTCAAAAGTAATTACAAAACCGCTTACCAATTCTTTAGCAACTCCCTGTAAGCCAAAGCCGATCGCTACACCAAAGACACTGGCTACTATTGCTAAAGAACTGATGTCTAAACCCCAAATTTGTAGTAATAAAACTGTTCCGATAAAAATTAGACTGTAATAGATAGCAATGGCAATTGATTCTTGTACACCACGGCTAACATTTGTCATACGTAATACGCGCGATCGCAGCAGATTAGTTAAAGTTCCAGCAATCGCTAATACTCCAAAAAGTAAGCTGATGAAGATAATTATATTGATGACGGAATAAGAACTTTCACCAATAGTAATCACTGGAGAAGTTAAACTCATCCAGAGAATATTGGCAATGCTTCTGCTCCATTCTCGCGTTAAGGGGAATAAGTCGGTAATGTAGATAGCTATTCCTATCCACAGCAGCGATCGCACTACAACCAGCGTCAATTGTAAAAATAGCTCGATTCCTTTGGGTTGCGCTCCCGTTTCTGGGTGATTAGCTTCTCTAGGAACCAGTCGCCGTAACCAATAGCGCCAAACCCAACCCAAAAGAAAATGCAGTGCGATCGCGCTTAATACAGATAAAACTACTACTAATATTGCCCGCCAAAAATAATCTAATCTGCGTTCTTCTTGGCCTTGTTCAACTGCTTCTCTAATTCGTTGCGCCCAAATTTCTGCTTGTTCTTGTTTTGTCCTCCCAGTGAAAGTATCTTGTTGAGTCACCGTTAATAGGTGACGATTATTTACCAGAATTACAGGTAATTGATTAGTTTCTACAATCTCTACCTTGACACCACCTGAAGAACGGACTGCTTCTCTTAAAATTAAGTTAGCATCAGCAGCACGATTTTCCGCGCTAAATTGTCCTGCTTCTGAAAGTTCAAATAACTGACGACCATCTACTGTAATATGAGCAGTTGGTCTTGATTGAGCTTGCACCGACATTTCAGTAGTTAACAGCCATCCAATCATCATGAAGACAATTACCAGGATGGCAATGGCTTTCCGAAAGTGATGAAAGCTACTCATAACATCATATTTTTAAAAGGAACCTTTTTTAAGGAAATAAAATCGTAAGCATTTTTAATTATCGCATATTTTAAACAATCATATATCTGTCATTAGTTTTGCTGTAAAAGATTATTCTTCTATCAAAAGTTATAATTAAGATCAAAGCCTTGATCTAGATACAAGATTTATCGCGTTTTTAAATATCAATTATCTATACCAATAACCTTTAGGTGAAGAACATTCGATTATTGTAGCTGGAGTTTAAACCAAGAGATCCAAAATTTAAGATTATCTAGATTCGTGGCGATCGCACTTTAAACTTATGCTACTTTTAATGGAACTGTTGCCGCAGATATGATGTTAGTGGAATTAAAGCTATCCTCAAAAAGTAGTATATAAATTATTTAAGATATAAGAATCCTATTTGACGTTTAAAAAACCTAAGTTAAAATACTACGGACTGTACAAGTCTAAGAGCGAACAATGATTTTTTGTCACGAAGCGCTGCACGTAAAATGTTAAGTCTACCGATGGATGATCATCTTTAAGTTTTATTCCTAGAGATTTTGTAATAATTCAATGACACAGATTAAGCCTGAAGTAAAGCGCACAGAAGAATTGCGCCAGTTATTGCAACAAGCTAGCTATGCTTATTACGTCTTAGATACTCCAATCATGGAAGATGCAGTCTATGACCAACTATATCGAGAATTACAACAACTGGAAATTCAATATCCAGAGTTGACAGCACCCGATAGTCCGACTCAGCGCGTGGGTGAAAGACCAGCAACGCAGTTTACCTCGGTGCGGCATAATATCCCCTTGTACAGTCTGGAGAATGCATTCAATATCGATGAGTTGAAAGGGTGGGATCAGCGTTGGCGGCGACAATTACCAAAAATAGAATCAGTGGAATATGTCACTGAACTGAAAATTGATGGTTCTGCTTTGGCTCTCACCTACCAAAATGGCATTCTAGTTAGGGGGACAACTAGGGGTGATGGAGTGACGGGTGAAGATATCACCCAAAATGTGCGGACAATTCGCTCAATTCCCTTGCGTTTGAATTTTGAAGGGTTAGAAATTCTGGAAAGGGTGGAAGTGCGAGGCGAGGCGTTTTTACCTTTGGAAGTTTTTAAACAAATCAACGAGGAAAGACAAAAAGCAGGTGAGCAATTATTTGCCAATCCCCGCAATGCCGCAGCTGGTACACTCAGGCAATTAGACTCCCGAATTGTCGCTAAACGGCGGTTAGATTTCTTTAGCTACACTCTGCACATTCCTGGTAGAGATGACACCAGTATTGCCAATACCCAATGGGAAGCGTTGGAATTGTTAGAAAAGATGGGTTTTCGAGTCAACCCCAACCACAAACTTTGTGCCTCGATCGCAGAAGTGGCAAAATATTATGAATACTGGGATACGGAACGGCTGAATTTACCCTACATGACTGATGGGGTAGTAGTGAAGCTGAATTCTTTTAAGCTTCAGGAACAGCTAGGATTTACGCAGAAATTTCCCCGCTGGGCGATCGCTTTGAAGTACCCAGCCGAAGAAGCGCCTACCCGTGTGGAAAATATTGCTGTGAATGTTGGGAGAACCGGGGCGTTAACTCCGTTAGCAGAGATGCGCCCTGTGCAACTGGCGGGAACAACAGTTTCCCGCGCGACTTTACATAATAGCGATCGCATTACTCAATTAGACATCCGCATTGGCGATACTGTCATTGTCCGCAAAGCTGGGGAAATCATTCCAGAAGTGGTGAGGGTAATCAAAGAACTGCGTCCCGCTGATACCG
>JBGTMK010000847.1:0-16575 GCA_041743605.1 Nostoc sp. | reverse complement strand
GCCTTAACCGAACCGTATTGTGCCCACTCTTTAACATGGTTTGAATTATTTCGATAAAAGACAAAGTTTTTCCGTCCACCATAAAAGTAAGCTTAGGGTATCACAAGAGATTGGGTATGTACCAATGACCAATGACCAATGACCAATGACAACTTAATCAAAGATTTCAGCAGTTTTTAAAGATTTACCAGCTTGATCTTTAGCAGATAAAATCGGTGGCGTACTCAGAGGCCAATCTATAGATAAATCTGGATCGTTCCATAGAATTGTGCGATCGCCTTGGGGTGCGTAGTAATCTGTAGTTTTGTACAGAACTTCGGCTATTTCTGAAAGCGCGAGAAAGCCGTGAGCAAATCCTGGTGGTATCCACAGTAGGCGTTTGTTTTTAGCACTGAGTTCATAACCCACCCACTTCCCAAAGGTAGCCGAGCTTTTTCTAATGTCTACGGCTACGTCAAAAATAGTACCGACAACAGCACGAATGAGCTTACCTTGGGGTTGTTGAATTTGGTAGTGCAGCCCACGCAGAACGTTTTGTTTAGAATAAGAGTGGTTATCTTGGACAAAGTTCGTAACAATACCTGTTTGTTGAGCAAAACTTTGGTGGTTGTAAGCTTCAAAAAAGAAACCGCGATCGTCTGCAAATACTTGGGGTTCAAGTTGTAGAACTTCGGGAATTTTGGTATGTACAATGCTCATTAATATTATTTATAGGATGTGCCGCAGTGTTCTGATTGTTAAATGAATTTAGCATTTATATTTTACAGGTACTGTGTTCAACCTTTGACGATGGCTTGTCTTCTTTTTAAGAGGTAAATCACGTTAGTTCAATTTGACAATCATCGCCAATCAGAAATCGCAAGGCTTTGGGGCGACGGGGTGCAAGAGTTAATTGTGCCCTTTGTCCAATGACACTATCAATTATGCGCTGATGGATTCCGGCAATTTTAGCACCTTCTAAAATCACACTGTGTTCTAAATCGGTATCAATGAGTGTGGCATTGTTGGCAATGCTACTATAAGGGCCAATAAAGCAGTTTTCTAAATGACAATTGCTACCAATGACTACTGGGCCTCGAATTGTGCAATTAATTACTTTAGATTTTTCACCAATTTGGACTCGGCCAATAATCTGACTTTGGGCATCAACTTCACCCACAACTGATGCCGTTAAATAAGTGTCAAGAATCAATCGATTAGCTTCTAATAGGTCATCTTTCTTACCAGTGTCTAACCACCAGCCTTGAAGCTTGTGGGCTACAACCTCCTTTTTCTGATTAATTAGGTATTGAATGGCATCAGTTATTTCCAGTTCGCCTCTATTGGAGGGTCGGATATTTGCGATCGCATCAAAGATGAGGTGAGAAAAGAAATAAACCCCTACCAATGCCAGATTTGAAGGCGGAACTTTGGGTTTTTCAATTAACTGTAATACCCGTCCTGTATCATCTACCTGAGCCACACCAAAGGCGCTAGGATTTGCAACCGCACGTAAGAGAATCAAAGCATCTGGCTGTTGTTGGCTAAATTGTTGCAGAAAATAACGTAATTCACCTAATTGAATCAGGTTATCGCCCAAGTACATGACAAAGGGAGAATCTTTTAAAAAGGGGCGGGCGATTTGGACGGCGTGAGCAAGTCCGGCTGGCTGATCTTGTACTATGTAGGTGATGTTTGCTCCAAAGTATTCTCCATTTCCGGTTTTCCCTTGGACTTCTGCCCCGGTTTCCGGGCTGATGATGATGCCAATATCAGTAATACCAGTAGCGACCATTTCTTCAATGCCATACCATAAAACCGGTTTGTTAGCAACTGGTACGAGTTGTTTTGCTCCGCTGTAGGTGAGGGGACGTAGGCGTGTACCTTTACCGCCAGAAAGAATTAGTGCTTTCATAGGGATTTAGTCATTTGTCATTTAGCTGTCTTAATAAATTTCCTGGACTCAACGGTATTATTTTACACGTAACGGGATAACACTTCAGCGGTTGCTTTTCCTGTTTTTTCCCAACTGAATTGTTGTGAGTGAGTGATACCTTGGCTAGAAAGGCGTGATCGCAACCCCGAATCAGTCGCGATCGCTTGCATCGCTTCTGTAATTTCTGCTGTGTTGTAGGGATTTATCAAAATCGCCGCATCGCCAGCAACCTCTGGCAGGGAAGAGAGATTGGAGGTAATGACGGGAGTACCACAAGCCATTGCTTCGAGGACAGGTAAACCAAAGCCTTCCCAAAGACTGGGAAAAACCAGAGCGATCGCTTCATTGATGATTTTTGGCAATTCGCTATAAGGAATGTAGTCTAGGAACTTCACCTGATGAGCTATGCCTAGTTGATCAACTTGCGCTTTTAAAACTGGGGTATAACGGCGATCGCTGGGTCCTGCTAACCACAGTTCATAGTCTTTGCAGTTAGGTAACGCAGCAAAAGCGTTAATTAAACGTTCAAGATTTTTGTGAGGATTATGCCTTCCTAAATAAAGGAAATAATTTTGCGTTGGTGAATCAAAAAAACAAAAACTTTTGTTGTCATAGGCTAGTGGAATCACAGTTATTTTGTCTTCAGTAACTTCTAAAAATCTACTTAAATCTTCAGCCGTTGCTATTGAATCACAAATAACGTGCTTTGATTGTTTGATTACAGCACGAATATAATAGCTGCAATAAAGCCGCTGCGTTATAGAAAACCATTGTGGAAATCTTAAAGGAATTAAATCATGAACAGTAACGACATAAGAACATGAAGAAAATAGAGGCGCTTCTGGGATGGGAGAAAATAGTAATGTAGAGTGCATCTGGCTATATCGATTTGGCAGTTTAAATTGCGTCCATAGCAGACGCTTTAAATGTCCTTTTATACCAGAGCTAGTAGTTATATCCGGTGGTGACTGATGGCATTTAATACCAGAAATTTCCATTGGACTTAATACGTCAATATCTAAACTTTTTAACTCTTTCAATAAATTAAGACTATAACTTAACCAACCTGTCGATTGAGTTGGGGCAAAAGATAAATTTGCTAAAATAGGCATATAAATCATTCTCTAATTAATTAGATACAGATACGGAAACAGCAGATTTTTTAACAGTAAATAACAACATAATTATTTTTAAACTATTAGGATTAGCTGTAATTACAAAATCACCAAAAAATTTATAAAATATATATATACGCAATAAAGTTTGTTCCCACCAGGGACGATGCTTTTGATAATAATAAATTTGGCTGCGTCTATATTCTATAGCCATTTTATTTGCAGCCTTTTGAATTGAGTATCCTTTCAAATGAATCAAAGATATATGAGGCGTGTAGATAATTTTATATCCTTGATACTGCGCTCTTTTGCATAAATCTGATTCTTCAAAATACATGAAAAAATTTTCGTCAAATCCACCTAAACTATGAAATAAACTTGAACGAATAAAAAAAGCAGCCCCGACAACAATATCGACTTCTTGAATTTCTTGAAATTTTTGCTCAATCAAATTTCGCTGAGAGATATTTAGATAATCTCGATGCATCTGACGAGCTTGATATTCACCTTTAATTCCTAATGCTGGCGAAATAGAAATTTGCAAACTACCATCTTTATTTAGCAATTTTGGCCCAATAATTCCTACTTTTGGATCTGCTTGCATCAACTCAATGAGATGCGGTAGAATATTACTAGTAATCACAGTATCAGTATTTAATAATAATAAAAACTCTCCAGTAGCAAGTTTTGCACCTGCATTATTTCCGGCTCCAAAGCCGCAATTTTTAGGTTGTCTAAGTAGACGAACTTCAGGAAAATTTTCTACAATTAATTCAACACTACCATCGCTAGAGTCATTATCTACAACAATAATTTCGTATGCAGGTATATCAATAATTTTGTTTATAGAGCTTAAGCAATGTGGTAAAATATCTGCTCCATTATAGTTAACTAAAATAATTGATACTACGATAGGTTGCTGCTGATTCATTTTTTTTGGATATTATTTCTTGCATCATAGCTTGACAAAGTTTAAAATATATGTGTTTGAATTTTTTTAATGTCAAATAAAACCTTAAGAATCCAAATTCGTAAGGCTACCCCTTCCGAACCGTATCTGTTTCGCCAACTTTGGTAGCAGAGCTTGAGAATACCTAAGCCAAAATCTAATCGTTGATCATCAAAAGGATTTGGCCAGCTTAAACCTAATTGATGCTGAAATCTGGTATAAAATGCTTTACTCAAGTTACGATGAATTAAATAGCTCTTACCAGTAATCCGAAATTTTTTACTGATCCATACCATGAGTTCAACGTAAAACTTCCCCGCATCTTGAGTCACTCCTACTGTATTAGAACTGTGGAGTCTATAACGAACTAAAGGTTGCCGAATATGTCCAATTTTCCCTTTTTGAATAGCAATAAGTGCTACCCACCAGTCATGATGCCAACCAATTTCATTCTGTTGGGGAAAGGGAAGAATATAAGGAAGTAAAGAAGTACAAAATAATAAAGAGCATCCTGTGACGACATTATGAAGTAGCAATAATTCCACTGTAAGTTTTTCAGGATTACGTCCTTCAAAATCCCAGGTAGAATGATTGATAGTTTGGTCGTGACTGTTGATAAGTTCTAAATCAGAATGAACTAAAAGTAATTGTTCTGAGCGTAGTTTTGTGATCAATATTTCTAGCTTTTCTGCTTGCCAAATATCATCTTGGTCTGAAAAGGCGATCGCTGTAATTGCAGAGTCTTGAATACAGTATTGCAAACCCCTTTCAAAATTATGGTAATGTCTCAGATTATGACTGTGAAAATGGCAAACAAACCGTGAATCATTTTCGATATTTTTTTTAATTGCAGTTTGATATTCAGGTTGGGAGCAGTCATCAACAATATGACAAACCCAATTACACCAAGTCTGATTTTGAATTGATTGGATCTGTTTCTGAAAATAGTCAAGCTGAGGATTATAGGTTGCTAAAACAATACCAATTTTTTCTTTATCCTGCATTTAAGTTGAATATATAAGTTTTACCTTTAATATCACAAAAAATAATTAATTTCAGATACATTCACGACTTTTTACCAAATCTTTAAAATTCTTAATATCTGACATTTAAAAGTATCTTAATTTACTCTCTATTCCCTATTTTGAAACTAATATATTAGATACTGAAAAACATTATGATAAATTTAAAGTTTTTAACCATTGCCAAGTTTCTTGAATGCCAGTTTCTAGTTGAACACTAGGTTGCCATTGAAGAATAACTTTTGCCTTTGTAATATCAAGAACATTTGTGGGAATATCAACTTTTCTTCTCTGTATATACTCGACTTTAAAATCGTCTTGAATCACCTGACGAATTTTTTCAAGTAACTCATTGAGAGAAATTCCTTGGCCGCTACCAATATTAAATAGTTTTTCAGTTAAATTAGGATTTTGAACATCATAAAGAGCTTGAACAACATCTAAAATATATAAATAATCCCTGATTATTTCTCCATTTCCCCAAATTTGAATTGGTAAATGTTTCAGGATACGATTCAGAAATACGGTGATGGCACCAAGCTTACCTGTAGGGTTTTGTCCAGGCCCATAGGGGTTAGCAATCCGAAGAATACTATAGTCAAGACCATGTAAATAGTTATATAAATAGAGATATTTTTCAATAGTTAGTTTAGTAATTCCATAAGAACAAATTGGTTCAGTAGGATGTGTTTCTAGAATAGGAAGCTGCTGCGGTAATCCATATACTGTTCCACCAGAGGAAGGAAAAATAATCTTTCTTACAGAAGCTTCAACACAGATTTCTAAAAATTTGAGTGTATTAATCACATTTGAATTGACATCTCCAATTGGATTTTCATTTGATGTACTAGGAATGGTATGGCTAACCAACTGGTAAACAATCTCAACATTTTTTAAAGCTATTTTTAATAAGTCTTGATCGCCGAAATCACCATAAATATACTCAACTTCATCAAGAGGTTTTATGTAAGGATTATGTGAACGATTGTAGACTCGTATTGATTGGTCTTTTGCCACTAAAAACTTAGTGAGATGTGAACCAATAAACCCATTTCCTCCAATAATTAGAACAGACATAAATTAATCTAACAATTTACTATTTTTCAATAAAACTTAATTTTCTTGGCTGCGTATAAACACATTTTTAACAGCAATAAACCTTCTTTAAAGTGTTGAATATTAGATTGACCATAGGTTCTAGGATAATAACGGACAGGAATATCAGAAATATGCAGATTCAGCTTAGATGCTCCAAACAACAAGTCAAAATCTCCAAAAGGATCGAAATCGCCAAAGTATTTGCGATTGTCAGCAATTTTTTGATAGTTAATTTTGGATATAGCTTTCGTTCCACATAAGGAATCTTTAATCCGATTATCAATTAGATAAGAAAGTAAAAACGCAAAAAACCGATTTGCCAAAAGATTTAATAAGGGCATAGCCTCCTTGGAACAAGGATAAATCAAACGACATCCATTGGCAAATTCACATCGATTTGAGGCTAAAGTTTCAAAAAAGTGTGGCAAGTCTTCTGGGCGTACAGTCAGATCAGAATCTAGAATGATTAGGATATCTCCAGTAGCGATCGCAAATCCTTCTCTAACAGCATTCCCTTTTCCTCTTTTTGTTTGTTGAAGGATTTTAATATCAATTGTTTCGCCATACTTAGCTTGTACTTTTTGAATTTCATCCCAAGTATTATCCTGAGAGTGACCTTCAATAAAGATAATCTCTGTATGTTCACCCATTTTAGGAAGGCGAGTAACACAGCTTTCTATATTTCCTGCTTCATTCCGTGCTGGAATAATCACAGAACAAGTTTTTAGTCTGTTTTGATATTTAATTCTAGACTCATAAGGACTTAATCGAGCCACAATAAAGTTCACTAAACCGAGTTTATTAAATCCTGGCAATGGACTGATAAAACGGTTCAAAAATGGTGCTATTATTGGAACTTTTTTAGGTAAAAGCACCTTAGAGCCATGTTGAATTATCTCAAAACCAGATAATTCTAATAAGTTACTTGTATCCTGATAACTTAACCAGTTAAGAGGAACAGTTGGCATTTTTTGCTTTAGAAAAAGGGCAAGTTGGAGAATAGGATTCCAGACAGGGTTATGAAAGCTAATAATTAAACGTGTTGAATCCGTACAAACTGAGCGAATTTGCTTAAAAGCTTTTTGAATATCCTCAAAATAGCTAATAGTATCTGACAAGATTACATAGTCAAAAGTTTCCTCTATTTCTGTATCTTCTATATCAGCTGTTTTGAAGTATAAATGAGGAAACTTTTCTTGGGCAGACTGACACACTTCAGGGACAATCTCAATACCTACACCATAACTAGGTTGAACTGCATTTAACAATGAACCCGTACCTGCACCAATCTCTAAAACTCGTTGTCCTGAGGGTACTAGAAATCGATACAGAGACTCGATACTATCATAGTAGTAACGATTTTTACTGTGCCAATATTCAAGATTGTAATTGTTTTTTTGAAGAGATGATTTGCCTAGATTTTTGTGAGAAATTGAAGGTAAAAAATTCATTGATAGTCAATTGTTAATTTCTTGATTGATTGGGATTAGCGTTGAGCATAAATTTGGAGGGAACCTCCAATTTCTTTAATCACTGGAATATTGCTGAGGAAATGACTAAATTTTTGAAAGAATGGAATTAAACTGTCAGGAATACCCGGATGTAAAAAGTCAAAAGGTTTGACCCATATTTGACTAAAACCATTGCGTTTGAGAATAGAATCAATTTGCCATCGGAAAAACGCTGTTTCATCAGGCGAATTTTGCAACGCACGCCCAATAAACTTAATATTTTTCTCTACGGCAATTTGAGGATTAAGCATATTGGGTTCGGTAAAGAAGAAAGATCCCCCAGGCTTCAGAACTCGCAGCATTTCTGGGAGTGCAGTGATTAAATCAAAATGATGAAGAACAGCATTCCCTATAATTGCATCAAATGTCCCATCAGGAAAGTCGAGCTTGTTAATATCGCCCACTACTACTTTGGCTTTGGGAAAGTCAACTAAGCGTTCGTTGGCGATCGCCACTTGATTAGGCGAAATCTCAACCCCAACGATAGTAGCACCAGAGGTAGCCAAACGTTTTGTAAACTCAGCATTGCCAGCACCAGGCTCAAGTACAACTTTACCAGGGCTTAAACCACCGTAACGGATAGCTAACTTGGCTCGTTCGTCTAGGCGAAGCTGCCCTGCTTTCGTAATTGATCCCCACCAAACACTGCCCAAATCTGTCGCTAAAGCATTAAAGTGTTCTCTTTCGCGATCGCTCCGACTATTCACGCTCATAATTTAGTCTTTCCTAACCATTGTGAAAACCATATAAGCCCACCTATCAGGAGGGGTTATTTTGCTAAACAAACGAATCATCTGTGTAAGCAAACCACAAATTAGCTTACTCTCAGCCAGCTTTGGCAAGCCGAAATTATGATGTAGTATAAACCGAAAGAAGTTCCAAGGTTCTACAAATTTAGGTGCAAGCCCAGAAGTTTCTAGATTGTCTATTTGTTGAATTAACCTAGTAATGCGCTTTGGAGTAGACTTTATCACATATTTTTCAGCTTTAACCAACTTGCCAAAAACCCAAACGACAAAATTTAGACCGTTTGATTCAATAACAACAACCTGTCCGCCCACTCTGGTGAGCCGAGTCATCTCCTGAATCAGTTTAATTTGCTCAGATGGATTAATATGATGAATTACATCTCGGCAAAAAACCAAATCAAAAGATTGATCAGGAAGCTGAACATTAGTCGCATCACCTACCATAAAATCAGCACCAAGAAAGTTTTGTTTAGCTAATTCAATCTCCTCATAATTAATATCAATACCAGTAAAGGCAAAATTGTTACCAATAGCTTTCAGGTTAAATAAATTGCTACCAGTGCCGCATCCTACTTCCAAAATTTGAGAACCTGGAATAATGGGCAGATAGTTTAATAGTTTTCGTTCTGCTTTAGAAATAAATGCATTTTCGGTTTGCCATCTAAAGCGTTGCTGACAAGACTGAGCAAAATAATCGTCTTGATCTCTTGTAAAAAACTTAGACATTGTTAATTTGTTGTATAACTTAACTCTGACTATTTATGGGCTTTGATTCATATCTAGGTTAAGGAGCAAACGATGCTTGTTCCAATCACTTGGCCCACGATCAGTAATCAATAATGTAGACGGTGGTAAATAAATGCCCAAACCAATAGCTTTTGCGCCATTAAGTTGATTAGCTTTAATTTTTACTGTGTCATGCCAAATTGTACCTTTTGTAACCATCTTCTTAGCATCATCTTGTTCATAGTCTGCCTGAGATATGATATTTTGTGATGCATCAAGAATATGAATAAAATTAAAATATTTCAGAGGTTGATCCTTTAAGCTTTGCCAAACAAGCTCAATTGTTAAGCCATCTTCTGTAGGCTTAGTAAAAGCCCCCAACAGAGTAAACTGGTTACTAAAATCAATATCTCGAAATTCAGGATAGCTTTTACCTATTAGCGTCTTTGCAGCATCAGCATTTATCCATTTGACCGGATTAGCATCAATAAAAACCTGTCTCCATTTATATTTACTTCTTAATTGATTCAGAGCATTTTCGAGTTTTACTTTGTCAATAATTTTCAACAACCTTAATGATGTCTCAGATTCAACGGCTAAACCAGCATTATCATAATTGATAGTACTTAACCAAGCATGAAAAAGATTAGTTTCAGTAGCAAAGTTCGGCACTTCTGTATTTTCAAGAATGTTAATTGCTTGAAGTTTATTATTAATTGGTTTATCTATCAGTAAATAATCGCTCGAAAGTATCTCAGAGAACCTAAAAGTAGATTCACTAACCCAATTTAGTGGATATTTAACATCAAAAGAAAAAGAATTTAAATTGGGTTGCAACATATTGTCGTACAAAAAAACACCTTGAAATAGTCCACTCGCATAGCCTGTGCTTATAGAGTAAACAGTTAAATTAACCTTCTTTTGATTAGCATCTTCTATCAATGATTTAGCTTGCTTTATCTCATTAGCTAAAGAACCAGACGTGAGGTTAACACCTAAAATACGTTGTAAATAAATTGGTGGGTTAGAAGTAAGTAAAGCCAGCAATAATAACATTGGCAAAACCAATGAAACCATCACAATAGTAAAACATTTTTTAGATATTTTACTATATAAAACTTGTATCCTTGGAAATAATAAGACAATACAAATTAGAGCAAATGGGAAAAAATAACGAATTTGTGATATATCAGTTCCCACGAGCCAAAACCATAAACCAATTAATAAAACACCAAATGCACTGATTACATCTACTGATAATATTTTTGAGTTGATATTGGATTGCTTGCTTATACCCCAAAAGCTTAATACCACACTCAAAAAAATGAATGTCAACCAATGCCAACCAAAAGACACGTGCATTTGTGAAACTAGAATTTGTAAATAATCTTGATTGATATTTGATTCTTGTTTTAATATTGTTACGGCATTTTTACCATACACTATGTTTCCAATAGAAAAATAATGAGATGTAAAAGCCAGCAATAATCCTATTCCATAGACGCAAAAAAATGTACCTGTACTTAAAATTAAATATTTACGAATAAGAGTATTCCGTTGCAATTTATATTGCACAATTCCATATATTGACCAAACAAAAAAAATGCCAGCCATAACCAAACCACCTGATGGTTTGATAAATAAACAGAATGTACTGGTAATAATTCCAGCAAATGTTAACCGCATAGAGGCTTCCTGAACACCCCTTATAATTAAGGCTGTTGCTAGAGCTGCTACAGAAGCAATAAAATTATCTACAAGTCCCCAGTAAGTCGGTGAAATAAGTCTGCCGTCTATACTCGCTTCAAAATGATAAAACAAGGGGAGCGTAGCAAACGCCAAACATAAAGCAACTAGTAACCATTGGTCTTTTAAAGTTACACAATAAGGCTTTGCAATTATCCATAGTGCTCCTACAAATAAAATAATGGGTAAAAAAATCGATCGGAAGAAAAATTCATCTGGATTATCCGAGAAACCAAACGGATAGGACATTAGAATAGTTCCGGGAGGTCTTGTTGTCGGTTCAATATTGAGAGGAGAAACCCAAGTCCGAGGTTCAAGAAATTGGAATTTTTGAACTGTATCCCAAAAGTTTTTAGCTTTTTGTGCATAAGTAAATGAGTCCCAGATAGGGGTTTGCTCTGTTAAGGAAATACGCTGAAATAGTAAAATTCCTAGCGTTGCTAAAGTTAAAACTAGAATTAGTAAAGGTAAATATTTTCTTTTCATTTTTAAATACATGGTGGGAAAGGATAATAGATATTATCCATGACTGTTTTTTTTTTGAGAATTATTCCCCTTACAGAAATAATGTTTTTTAACAAGGATTAAAAAACATTGATTTTAGTTACACCACACAAACTATTGATTTAGATTTAATAACAGTTTAAGCATCTATTTTCGAGGCTTGAGAACTACAATATCTTGCCATGAATGGATTGCACCTTTACAATAGTCAACTATTTCAAACCAACGGCTCCAATGATTCCGAATATATGATTCGGGAATGAAAGTGATCCCGTATTCAAAAGATGAAGTGGTTAAATGACCTCGCTGTAAAATAAAAGCATATTGATTTTCAGCAAAAGTATTACGTGCTTTCTTGAAGAGTTTTTCTTCAACAGAAATCATATCGCGGATCATTTTTTCATTGACAGATCGCTCCAATGCAAGCTCTCCATGAATAGATAGCAACAAATATCCATTAGGAATACAAATGCGGTGAAGTTCACTCAAAAATTCATCTTGGCTCACTTCATTCAAGTGAGTAAATACAGAATTGGCAATTACTCCATCAAATTGATTATCAGAAAATGGTAGGGGAGGATGGACAGATGTTACTACTGATGTCATGTAATTAAGATTGTCGTTAATCCACTTTACATGACGTGAATCGATATCACAGCCAGTCACTTTATGAGGATGTCCTTTGAACATTCTCGCTAATCTACCACAACCACAGCCAAAATCTAGAAGATTTTTATACTCAGTCAGTGGGATAGGTGAAGCTTGTGAATATGCTTGAAATAAATCAACACCGTGGGATGCAAAATCTTTTTGGTTCTGTAAGCCAGAAACGTTATACATCAGTTCTTGAGGGGGAAAAGGAGCAACGTAAGATGTTAAATCTAGCTTTTCAAAAACACCTACACGATTTAACCAAGCCCATTCCTCAGCCGAAATACGACAGCCTAAGCTATAATCAACCTGATTCATAATTTATAATCGTGATTTTTACGAAATATTGTGTGTATCAATTTAATCCACGGGTTTAATACTTTTTTAACTTCATCGATTATCGATGAAGTTAAAAAAGTAAAACTGCTCTCTCACAAAGGTTTTAGCTTAGGCACTCCTGTTGCGACAAAAATAGATAAAGTCGAGCTTAGAAGCTGTAATGGAAATATTCATTGTTGTGACTATGCGGTGTATGAATTTATTTAAGCCTAAAATAGGCTTTGATAAACATCCTCCAGATCATTAATATATTGAAACATTGTTTTGCTAGGATGTAGTTGAATATTACGTTGTAGATTATGAACTAACACTGGCTCGTCTAAACATCGCTGCATTTGTTGGGCAAGATGATAATAGTCACCCAGTGCAAATAATAATCCATTGTGTTCATCTTTTACTAGCTCAGACATACCTCCCAAATCTGTGGCAATTACTGGTAAACCTACTTGCAATGCAGCATATATAACTAAGGGGGTGTTTTCATACCATCTGGATGGTACTACTAAAAAGTCTACCTCTGCAAGCACATTGGCCATTTGTGGGGCTGGAAATGTCCCCGCAAAAAATATGTTAGGATTGCTACCTGCTAAATGCTGAAGATGCTTGCTGTAGCTAGGTAAATGGCTTAGGTTCCCATAAATTATTAGTTTGGCTTTTGATGACTGCTGAAGCCGTTGAAATGCTTGAATGAGCAAATCTGCACCTTTGTGTGGAGAGAGAGTACCAATAAAACCGAAATTTATGGTATCTTTTGGTTGCAGCTCTACTCTCGGTAAAGGTTCAATACCGTAAGACAGTTTGATTAATTTATCACAAGGTATACCGTTACGAGTAAATATTTTCCGCATCAAATCAGTAGGAACAATAATCAAGTCTGCGAAATTTATATGCTCAAGTATCCTCTGTTGGCGCCCAGGTAAAGCTTTTAAAGCATTCACAGCCTTAGATGTTGCTAATTTTGAGTGTAAACTAGAAGCGATCGCCATTCCTGCTTTCAGCACCTCATCTGGCAAATGGCGACTCCACTTGATAATTTCTGGTTGAGAACTATTATTCAAATAGCAGCGCAAGCATTCTATACCATCTGCATCTGGCCCCTGACATAACTGATTATTATATTTAAGTAACTGAATAGTTGGACAAACCAGCCAAAAGTCTGTAGCAGAATAAACTACAGCTATTCCTATAGATTTAATTGCTGGAATCACTTCAGTGGAGAGAAGCAAGCAATGATTAATATGTACTAAATCTGCTTGCCAAGCTTCTAAAAAACTCAAAATTATCTCCACTTGTCCTACAGACTTAAAATCACCTACAATGGGATACTTCTTTTGAGGAGTTATGCAAATCCTCAAAACAGTTACACCTTCATATTCATCTTCAACGCTAAACTTATCTGAAGTTCCTACTTGCAAAGATGGCTCACTACAAATAACTGCAACATCATGTCCTCTTTGCATTAACTCTCGCGCCATCTGCAAAGTTAAAATTTCTGTGCCGCCAGAGTATTTAGGAAGAAATTGATGTACCAAGATAGCTATACGCATGATTGCAATACATCTTGATAAACTTTGATAACTTCTTGAGTCATTATCTTCGTTGTTCGTGGGTATTCAGTTGTTTGCGACATTTTTAATGATGTCTCTGGATTCTGAATAATTTTTTGCATTATTTGCTCTAATTCCTGGACATTACCCATTTTAAATGTGTATCCATTTTTGCCTTCTTCAACAAACTCTGTCATTCCTTCTACATCTGAAACTATCACAGGTGTATGACTTGCCAAAGAATTTAATAGAACGAGCGGACTGTTTTCATACCAACGGGATGGAATTACTAAGAAATCTAGATTAGAAAATATTTTTAACATTTCTTCTTTCGGAAAAGTCCCGCAAAATTTTACACTATAACCATTTGCTTTTTTGTGTAAATTAAGCGAGTAATCTGGATCTTGCTTTTCTGAACCGAATAAATATAATTCTGCTGCTCCATAAGGAAGACGGCAGAAAGCATCAACTAATATATCTACTCCTTTATGAACTGTCATCTGTCCGATAAAACCAAACCTTATCGGCGCATTTCTTGGTCGAGTTGATCTTGTCAATATTGGCAAATCAATACCAAATTTAATGTCATAAATGGGTGCTGTTAGCCCATTCCGCACATAAGCTTTACGGAGAAATACAGTAGGAGCAATTACAGCTCGATAATAACGATAGTAATAACTTAAAAGGTCAGGTCTACAAGTTACATCTAGTACGGTTCCAGCAATTACTCCCCGTTGAAAGCCAGGAATTTTAATTAATAAATTTAGTGCTTTTGCTGTTATGAGAGACTGAGGATATTGCCCCACATAACGTTCTGCTAAAGTTGCTGTTGAAAAACTACTCCTTGCTTTCAACAAACACGCCAAGCAATTTGTCCTTTGACGGTTAGGCCCAAGACATAGAGAACCATCAGCTGCTTCTAATTTATTATTAAAGCAAAAACCATAAAAATCTGTTAGTGTCGCAACTGTAGGAATTTGCAGTTCGTTAATTACTTCTAAAAGAATAGCAGTATGATTAATCAGGTGCGTAACATGAACAATATCTGGCTGAATATCAACTAATAGTTGTCGTAATAATTGACGTATTTCTGGTTGATAATAAGTATCTTTTATTCGCGTATTGGGAATATAGTTTTTATCTATACAATAAACAGGTAGACCATCATATTCATAATATGTAATGACATTATCAATCTTTGCTTCACCTGGAAATCTTGCAGAAACTATTATTGGTTCATGTCCTAGCTTTTGCAGGTTTATTGCCAAGTCTAACGTGTAAGTCTCTGTGCCATAAAAATGCTCTGGAAAAAAGCAATGAACAAATATCGCAACCTTCATAAATTCTCCTGTAAAAGCTCACTGTAGAGGCTGCTATAGCTTCTAATCATTGCTTCTACAGAAAACAATGCCTGTGCCCTTTGGCGATTTGCAGAACCAATTTTTAATCGTTTCTCACGATTCTCTAATAAATCAATAATAATTTCAGCTAGTTTACTGCTGTCCCCAGGAGGAGCAAGTAATTCATTATTATTAATAATTTCTGCGATTCCTCCAATGTTATAACCAACAACTGGAATACCCATATTCATTGCAAAAGGGCTAACTTGTCCAAAGCTTTCTTTCCATACTGGTGCAACAAAAATACTCATTTGTTCGTAAAATGAAGGTAATTCTTCATAGGCAACATAGCCTGTAAAAGTAAATTTATCAGCAACTTTTGCTTTGTTAACAGCCTCTTTATAAACTTCTAGAAAAAGCCCACCACCAACAATTAAGATTTTTGTTTTTGGTCTTTTTTGAGCTACCTTAATAAATACATCAATAGAATTTTCATTTAGTTTATCTGCTTCTAGACGATAAACCATGCCAATGCAATCTTTTGGGATACTTTTCTGGTTCTCTCTAGAAAACATATCAAAATTAGAACCAGGATAAATCGTCAAATGTTGAGAATGATCTAGTCCAAATGTGTTTTTAACATAATTACTTACATAGACGTATTTGTGACAAATATTACTCAAATAAGGTTTTACAGGGGTATTAATATTTTCTACGACTCTGCAATTATTGTATTTTTGAACGGCATTAAATACATTCTCATACCAAGGAGTATCACAATCTCCCCAAAAATGTATATGCACTATTTCAGGACGAAACTGGTTTAAATATGATATAATATCTTGTTCTACAGTCAAATTACGAATAGTTAATCCAGTATAACTTGGAGGATTAGGAATATAGCTTGTAACTACTTCCTGTTCATAAATATGACCAAGGTGTTCAATTAAATCAATTACAAGACGTGAGGAACCTCCAGTCATGAAATTTGCGATCGCATGAACTATACGAGGTCGATTTGACTGAGGAGGCTGCAATACTTTAACTTGATAGGCTGTTGATGAAACAGTGGGATTTATAAGATTTACAACACTATCAGGCTTTTTCACAAAACCCAAAAAACTTTTTAGCTTAAACCACTGGGTTCGGATTTTCCAAAATTTGCTACTTCGTATTGCGGCAATAGTAGCTTTTAGATGTTCTACTTCAGCTTCAGATTGTTGCAATTTAGACAACATCGTAGCTTTTAAGTACTCTACATCGGGTTGAGTTTGTTGCAGAGACAACATTGTAGCTTTTAAGTACTCTACATCGGGTTGAGTTTGTTGCAGAGACAACATCGTAGCTTTTAAGTACTCTACAT
>JBGTMK010000846.1:0-22266 GCA_041743605.1 Nostoc sp. | reverse complement strand
TGCTTTTTGCCTAAAGTGATCAGAAACTCATCTCCTGGTTTCAGATTCATCTGTTTTGTATAAGCTGAACCTATAAGTAAGTTACCATTCGATTGCACACTAATTCTATAGCTAGCACTACGTCCACCACGCCCATTAGCGCTGGGTGTACTGTCCAACTGAATGCCTTCGGCATCAATTAAGGCATTTAAGAACTTCATCATATTAACGCGCTCTATACCGTTTTTGGTAACGGTATAGTAGCCACATTTTTTGGCTTTATCTTCCTTGCTCTCGTTCTCTAGCTCTTTGACTTTTTTGAGCAGTTCTTCACCGAGTAGGGGTTCAATTTTTTTCTGTTTAGGCATCAACTTAGGTCGAAAATGAATGTTTGAAGTGTTTGAATCGATTTTATTTTAGCTGAGGTTGAGCTAATAGGAACATAATCCTTTAGTTTTTATCTCAACCTAGCCAAGTATATTACACTCAGATGCACAATTGTTATGACATTACCAATATTTCTAAGACAATCTATTTTAGAGAATGCTGGCAATGCTGATAACTATATATAGTTTGTGAATTACTGCTAGACTATATAAGTTTTAAGTTTTCTAAACTAGCGCTCAAAAGGTTGTCTAGTTGCTGAAGATGATAATTGAGTCATAGAATGATAAGCAAAACTGATCCTTAGTAATTGGTCATTGGTAATTGGTTATTTACAAATGACAAATGACTAAGGACAAACAACAAAGCTTACCAAAATGAAACTAACAACCAGAGGACACTATAGTGTAAAGGCGTTGCTAGATTTGAGTTTACAGCCAAAATATGGGCCTGTATCTGTGAGAGCGATCGCAAAACGCCAAGATATCCCAGCTCCTTACCTCGAAAAACTACTAATAGAAATGCGTCGTGCATCTTTAGTGAAATCAATTCGTGGTAGCATCGGCGGATACCAATTGGCAAGAGAGCCTGCACAAATATCTATAGGACAAATTTTAGAAGCAGTTGGCGAGACTAGCCATTTACCTCATCACACTCCAGCACCTGCACAAGCCGAAGATTGGGTAACATTTAGCCTCTGGCAAAGACTCAACCAAAAGCTCAAAGAAGCTTTGTACAGTATTACTCTGGCAGACCTTTATTATGATGCTCGTAGCTGGCAAGCATCCCTTGGGGAAGAAGCTAGTTTTGTGGTTTAGTCATTGGTCATTGGTCATTGGGCATTGGGCATTGGTTTTTACAAAGGACAAATGACAAAGAACAAATGACATCCGCTGTTGTTTTAATCATTGCTGCAGTTTTAGATTATTTAGTTGGTGATCCTTGGGATTGGCCTCATCCAGTGCAAGTTATGGGGTGGGTAGTTTCTCACCTGACCAAATTTTTTATCCAATTGTGTCACAATTCTCTAACACAACGCCTAGCTGGAATTTTACTAGGGATTATTTTAATAATTGGTAGCGGTCTTGTTGGTTTTTTGATTATTCAAAGTGCCAGATGGGTTCATCCATTGTTGGGAATTGCTATAGAAAGCATTCTTTTGGCTAGTTGTTTTGCTGGCAAAAGTTTGCGAGTAGCAGCAGAGGCTGTTTTACAACCTTTGACAGCAGGAGATTTGGAGAAGGCTCGAAAGATTTTAAGTAATTACGTTGGTCGAGATACTCAAAACCTCTCACAAGCAGAAATTTTACGAGCCGTTTTAGAAACGGTTGCAGAAAATGCTACCGATGGGGTAATGGCTCCGCTTTTTTATGCAATTGTTGGTGTCTTTATACCAGTTGTGGGGCCAACTCCTTTGGCTTTAGCATATAAAGCCAGTAGTACCCTTGATTCAATGGTGGGCTATCGAGAAGCACCTTATACTTATTTGGGATGGTTCTGTGCGCGGTTGGAAGATTATTTGACTTGGCTACCTTGTCGGTTAACAGTCGTGACTGTGGCGTTGTTATCGGGTAAACCAATGCACCTTTGGCGCATTTGTCGTCGGGATGCAATTAACGATCCTAGTCCCAATTCTGGCTGGAGTGAGTGTGCCTATGCTGCTTTTTTGGGTGTACAGATGGGGGGTACAAATTGGTATCGTGGAGTAGCTAAATACAAACCACTGCTAGGAGATGCTATTTATCCTATTACTGCAACTTCGATTCAGAATGCCTTGCAGCTGAATCGATATTGTTTTTTGCTATGGTTAGGGATAGCGATCGCAATATTCTTAATACTCCCAAATAGGTAATGATAAATATAAAGTTAGAAGTTAAGAATAAAAACTCCTAACTCTTAACTCATCACTCCTAACTTATCACTTGCTATGTCTGCCAAAGTAGTTGAAATTCTCTCATCCGAAGAAATCCGTCGTACCTTAACTCGCCTTGCCTCTCAAATTGTGGAAAGGACGCGTGATTTGTCTCAATTGGTGCTTCTTGGTATTTATACTAGAGGTGCGTTATTAGCCGAATTGTTAGCACGTCAGATTGAGACGTTGGAAGGTGTAAACGTGTCAGTCGGCGCTTTAGACATTACATTTTATCGAGATGACCTCGACAAAATTGGATTGCGAACTCCAACGAAAAGCGAAATTCCTTTTGACCTTACGGGGAAAACAGTTGTACTTGTCGATGATGTGATTTTCAAAGGGCGAACGATTCGCGCTGCTTTGAATGCAGTCAACGATTACGGTAGGCCAGAAGTGATTCGTTTAGCTGTATTAGTAGATAGGGGTCATCGAGAATTACCAATTCACCCAGATTTTATTGGCAAAAAGTTGCCTACCGCTAAAGAAGAAATTGTCAAAGTTTACTTACAAAATTCTGATGGGCGAGATGCAGTGGAGTTAATTAGTCATTAGTCATTAGTCATTTGTCATTGGTTATTGATATTCATTGCAAAACTCTTCTCCAGTCTCCAGTTCTTAATTTTCTCAGATATTACCGCAAAATTGGACTGCCGTGATGATGAACTAAATACCACTTACCACCAAGAAAGTGAAATATATTTGTAGCTGTTGATTGTGCTTCAAGTCTTTTGCCACCTACTACTTGAAACACATTTTCTCGCAGTACAATATAAGCAATATTATCAGTTAAGTCTGTAGCAATTATATCTGTATTTATTTCGATATAAGCGGTATTTTTAAATATCTGCTCCCAAGAGGTGCGAATCTCCTTCCAACCTCGCAGTACGTTACTTCCAGGATGAATACAAAAAGTACCAGTTCCTTGCGACCAGACTGTACTCATTGTCTCAATGTCTTTCCTTTCAAAAGCTCGATAAAAAGCTGCATTAGCTACTAAGACTTCATCCTTCGTCATGGGGAATTAAATTTTAATAGTTAGGAGTTTGGAGTTACTAAATTATAACTCTCACATTTGACAAATAAATTTAGTAATTCCCAATGCTCAAATTCTAACTCTTCTTGACTATGCTAATAGTTTGCAATAATTGACTAGCTGTATAAGGCTTGGATAAAAAAGCTTTGATGCCCATATCATAAGCTGTATTAACTTTATGAGTTGAACTCAGTCCGCTGACAGCAATGATTTTGACATCTGGGTTAATTTTTCGTAGGGTGCGGATAGTAGTTATTCCATCCATAGACGGCATCAGCATATCAGTCAAGACAAGAGATATTTCATCTTGATATTCTGCATATAAGGCTATAGCTTCAATGCCATCACTAGCTGTGATTGCTTTGTAATTATGGCTTTCTAGAGATGTTTTTGTCACATCTCGAATGGCAGCTTCGTCATCTACAACTAAAATTAATTCTCCTTGTCCTGAAGGTAATCCCTGTTCTTGCTCTTCTATAGTTTCCTTCGCATCCAGTGCTGGCAAATATACCTTAAATTGACTTCCTTTTCCCTGTTCACTGTATACATCGATAAAACCACCGTGGCTTTTAATAATGCCCAGCACTGTTGAAAGACCAAGACCAGTACCTTTGCCAAGTTCTTTTGTAGTAAAAAATGGTTCAAATATCCGATCTAATATTTCTGTTTGAATACCAATTCCCTCATCACTAACAGTAATAACTATGTGATGACCAACTTTAGCATCTATATGCATCTTGGCGTAATTTTCATCAATTAAAAGATTTTCTGCCAATATTTTTAAAGTTCCACCATTTGGCATAGCATCACGAGCATTGACACACAAATTCATCAGTACTTGGTGCAGTTGAGTAGCATCGCCAGATACAGTCCAAAGGTTTTGCGGAATTTGGGTGGAAATTTCAATGGATTTGGGAAAAGTTTCTTTTATAATTTGCTGAATTTCAATTAATAAATGTCTTAATTGTAAGATTGTGCGATCGCCTTCTAGTCCACGTGTAAAAGATAATACCTGTTTGACTAAATTTGCTCCACGTTTAGCGTTTGTGATTAATATTGGCAGCAGTCGCCGAGAACGCTCATCATGGACTTGCGCCTCTAAAAGTTGGGCTGTCATCAGAATGGGTGCGAGAATATTATTCAGGTCGTGGGCGATACCACTCGCTAAGGTGCCAATACTTTCCAATCGCTGGGCACGGAGAAATTGCGCTTCGAGTTGTTTTTTTTGTGTGATGTCAGTGTTAACAATGAGAATAGATTGCGTTTTATTGCCGAATTCATGTACTAGTGTCCAACGGCTTTCAACAATAATTTCTTTCCCTGCTTTTGTTTTTTGATGTAATTCGCCCTCCCAAGAGCCATTTTTCATCAGCATACTGAGTGCTTCTTGAAATTGAGACAGATGTTTTTCATGCCAGAGAACTCGTGTCTTCTTATTGATGGCTTCTTCTTTTTGCCAACCGTACAAACTCTGGGCAGCTTTGTTCCAAAATAAAATTTTATCGTCTAAATCACACACAAAAATTGCATCGGTAGCAACATCTAGTAAGGCGGCTTGTTCGCGGATTTTCTGTTCTGTTTGTTTGCGCTCAATGGCGTAGCGAATAGAACGCTCTAACAAAGGTGCTGTCAACTGGCTTTTTTCAAGATAATCTGCGGCTCCGGCTTTCATCGCTTCGATATCTATTTCCCAGTCGCCTTGACCAGTCAGTAATATTATTGGAGAATAACAGCCGTTGGCAATTGCTTCGCGCAAAAGTTCCAGTCCATTATGTGGCCCCAAACGGTAGTCTACAAGATAAATGTCATGTTGGTGGCGAGCGATCGCATTTCTGGCTACTTCATAATTATTCACCCATTCCAACTCGCAGTTTGCTACCTGAAATTCACTGAACCAATAACGAGTCAAAATATAGTCGTCTTCGTCATCGTCAATGAACAGAACTTTCACAGGGCTGTTGTCCATGTTTATCTCCCACTGCTTCTAGTGGCAGTTTCACAATTTCAAACCAGTATTTGACTAGAGTCTTCATAACCTCAACCAAGGAGGCAAAAGCCACTGGCTTAATGATGAAAGAATTAGCGCCTAAATCGTAAGTATTATATATATCTTCTTCTGTTCGTGATGTTGACAGTATGACAACTGGAATTCGCCGCAATTGTGGGTTGGTTTTTATCTCTTTGAGTGCCTCAAGACCGTCAATTTTCGGCATATTCAAATCTAATAAAATCAAACCCGGATATGGCAAACTGCTGTTGTCAGCATATCGACCACGATGATACAGATAATCTATCAACTCTTCACCATTACTCACGATGTATAGTTCAATTGGCAATTGACTTTCTGCCAACGCCTCACGAACTAAGATGCCGTCATCTTCATCATCATCAGCCATTAAGATTGTGAGGTTTGTTTTTCGGCCTTTCACTATGCATCGTCTCCTCTGCATTGGTTTATTAGTATGAATCAAGCTATTAACTTGGTACAGATGGCAACTCTTACGTTGACAAAGATAAACAAATATGCAATCTATTTATTTGGATATGAAAGTTTTATTTTTTTAGTACTAGGAAGCGACATTTAACGACAAACCGCTGTGGGAGTCGCCAATAGCCTGAAATCATCGAATCTTATTAATAATTAACATTTTGGTTGATTTATACAATGCATCAGTCCTACAAATTACAGGGCGCAGTTGTACAATTAAGCTAATTTTAGGAGCTAGTATTAATCCCTCTCCAGGAATAAAAATCAAGAATGGGAATTAATTGACAATGTGATTAAAAACTTTGCTCCTTGCCCAGGTTGGCTTTGGGCTGTGATATTTCCATGATGACGCTCGGCAATTTTCCGGCAGATTGCTAAACCTATGCCAGTGCCTTCGTATTCATTGCTACTGTGTAAACGTTGAAAAACATTGAAAATGCGATCAATATATTTTTCTTCAAAACCAATACCATTATCTTCTACGACGATTTGACAAAGTTCAAAATTAGCAGTTGTGTTATCTGCTTGATTGTTTAAAATAGTACCATAGATGTTGATCGCAGGTGGTGTCTGGGGGCGACGGAATTTGAGGGCGTTACCGATCAGGTTTTGCAGCAACTGGCGCATTTGTAGAGGATCGGCTTTGATGGTGGGCAATTGCCCTATTTTTACACTTGCGCTAGTTTGTTGGACATAAATTTCTAAATCAGATAATACCTCTTGGGCAACTTTTGTGAGATTTACTGATACAAAAGGTTGCGCTCTGGTAGTAACTCGTGAAAGTGTTAATAAGTCTTCAATTAATGTCTGCATTCTTGATGCAGCACTCTGCATTCGTTCTAGGTAGTCACGTCCCTGATCGGTTAATGTGTCGCCACAGGTGGTTTTGAGCCGATCGCCAAAGGTTTTAATTTTACGCAGTGGCTCTTGCAAATCGTGGGAGGCGACAAAGGCAAATTGTTGCAGTTCTTTATTGGAACGGGCGAGTTCTTGCCGCTGCCGAGTTTCTTGTTCTAAGATCAAGCTCTGAGCAGAGGCAATGCCTATTTGATCTGCCAGTTGTTGTAAAAGTTCGATTTCCCAGTGAGTCCACTGACGGGGATGGGCACATTGATGGGCAATTAACAGCCCCCACAGTTGATTTTTGAGGAAAATTGGGACTACCAGGTTGGCTTTGATGCCATATCGTTGCAGCAATTCGATGTGGCAAGGTTGGATATCAGCTTCTTTGATGTCGTTAATGGCACTAATTCGCCCTTGGTGGTACTTTTGGATGTAATCGTCACGAAGGCAAGGGTCGATAATCTGTTGCCCCAGGATAGCGGGTAAACCAGGAACTACTGCTTCTTGAACCGCTGTGAAAGAACCGTCTGGTTGTAGGCACAAGATTAAAACACGATCAGCAAGCAGTAGCTTTTGCACCTCTGTGACGCTGGTTTGAAGAACTTTATCGATTTGTAAAGACTGACGAATTTTCAGGGTGATATTAGCGAACAGTCGCGATCGCATATTTTGGCGTTCTAATTCTGCTTGTGCCCGATTGCGATCACGCAGCGCAGCTTGCCGTTCGCTAATATCCATCATCGCGCCTATCATCCGCACTGGCTTACCTGTCTGATCCTGAACTACATAACCGCGATCAAACATATAGGCATAAGAACCGTCACTGCGACGAAAGCGATATTCATTTAACCATAATGTTTTACCGCTATCTATAAGTGCCATCGTTTCTGAGGCGATCCTCTGCCTCTCGTCTGGATGTATATGTTCATACCACCAATTAGCGGTGAATGTTATTTGCTCTTTTGAGTAACCCAAAAGTTCTTCTAAAGCTTGATTCCACCACACCTCATCAGTCAGCAAATCCCAGTCCCATAAAATATCATTGGTAGCACGAGCGACTATTTGGAAACGTTCTTCGCTCTGACGCAATTGTTCTTCTGCCTGTTTGCGTTCAGTGATATCTGTATGGCAACTTGTCATCCGCACTATATTACCATCTTCATCCCACACTGCCTGACCGCGATCTAAAACCCATTTATAGGTGTTATCTTTACACCGGACTCGATGTTCGCTGATAAAAAACGGGGTAATCTTGGCAAAATGATCGGCGATCGCTTGTCTCACAAATCCAATATCATCTGAATGCACTCGTGTTGCCCATTCATCGAAATGATTGGCAATCTCATCTTCTGCGTAACCAAGCATTTCTTTCCAGCGAGTTGAGAAAAATACTTGATTGTTTTTAACGTTCCAGTCCCAAATGCCATCATTATTGCCCTGTAGAGTTAACTGACAGCGTTCTTCGCTTTCTTTAAGTGCGTCTTCCACCCGTTGGCGCTCAATAGCTGTCGCCAGAACGTTGGCAACCGCTTGGAGAAAAGAAACATCATCTTTGGTAAAAGTGTGGTGTCTGGTTGTGTGTGCCCCGAAGACACCAAAAGGACGTTCTTTGCCATGAATTACTACGCTAATGCCGCTCACCACTTGATGGTCATGTAGCAGTGGTGGCCCATTAAATCGTGTTTCGGCGTTGAGGTCATCAACAATTACTGGTTCCTGGGAAAGCAGGGTGTAGCCAGCTTGAGAATTGCTCCCGGCGCTAATGATCGCCTTTCCCACCAGTCCAGGTTGCCAACCTACTCCAGCACGTAGCAGAAATTTATGATCATCTGGCAGTAGTTCCAAAATTTTGCAAGACTGAACTTTGAGACATTGGGCGACCATTGTCACACATGAGTTCATCAGTGTAGTCAAGTCTGTACTAGCTAGAGCAATTTGACTTAGTTCTGCCACCATTGCTTGCTGTTTAGCATGAACTTCTAGCGCCTCCTCAGCTCGCTTGCGCTTGGTGATGTCCATGTATACCCCAGACATTTGCACAGCTACCCCAGATGCATCTTCAAAGACAACTCCTTTGCTTGCTAAAAAGCGAATTCTCCCATCGGCTAAAACAACTCGAAATTCGATATTATATTTGACTCGATCCTGAATAGCTTGCTGATGCGATCGCTTGACAAAATCGCGATCGTGCGGATGAATGCAGGAAATGAAGGCTTCATAGGTGTAGTTGAAAGTCCCTTTCTCTAAGCCAAAAAGGGCTTCGAGATTATCTGACCAAGAAATTTTGTTCTTCAGCAGATTCCAGTTCCAGATGCCCATGCAAGCTGCATCTAGTGCCATTGTGAGTTCTGCTTCCCGCAATTGCGCCTGTGCAGTTTGCTCTCGTAATTGCTGCATAGCCCGACTAGCTGCCAGAAGACGGTGCAATCTTAGACGTAATATTGGCCATTGAATCGGCTTGGTAATAAAATCAGTTGCACCCACAGCAAAAGCTTTCTCTACGGTTGCCGGATCAGAAAAAGCGCTAATCATTAACACTGGCGTGTCTTTGCCATTGGGGAGTGCTTGCAGTTGAGCGCAGCAATTAAACCCATCCATCACCGGCATTAGGGCATCCAACAATACTATATCTGGGTGGAGGCGAGTATAGGTAGCGATCGCCTCTAAACCGTTACTTGCTTCTACCACCTGATACCCTGCTTCTGTCAATAGCTGAATCAGATGCATTCGCATGAAATTGTCGTCATCCACAACCAGAATCAGGTTGGTCATTTGAGTCTATCCTGGGAGCGATCGCCCTTCTTTATTTGGTCAAACTTTGGTCAAACTTAGTGCTTTTCACTCAGCACTCGTCATTTTCCTAATTATCTTAACCCCTCAGTCCTCAATGCCCAATGCCCCTCAAGAGTGCCCAGTTATGAGTGCTGAGTGGGGATTGGGTGTAAAGTCGAAAAATTATGGTGGAGGCTTTTACCCACCACCAAATTAAAAAAACAATTCCTGGTACCCAGTCCTCAGTCCCAAGTACCGAAGCGGCGTTCCTCCCCCACCATACATAAAAATTGGTGAGTGAGAAACGCCGCTCGTTGCCGTAGGCAAGACTCGCTAACGCCCCGACTAGGTGAATTACAGTTTTTAGCTAACCCACAGCCTAATGTCAGGAAAAATTGATATTATTGCCATCACTCAATATATACTTGGGCAATAATGTTATGTTTTCATAACATTATGATCCCAGAAGGGCTGATAAATTCGTGAAACAGGGAAAAAACCTATTGAAAACACTTGATCCCTAGATATGCTTAGTGGTTAATATAAACTTAACAACTAAAGAATTCATCCGATCCCAAAGAAATGCTAATTTTGGCATAACAAGGAATTGAAAGAATGTTACCTCAATTTAAAAAAGACTAAAAAACTGGGCAAAACCAGGAGTCAGGAATAAGAAATTCATCTGGAGTGGATGACATTTTATATAGCATTCTTTAACCAGGGGAAATCATTTACCGCTTAAACTACTGGAGGCCAAATTAATGGCAAAAGAACGCCCGCCACTAGAGGAGATGACCTTACGCCAACTACGTAAAGTTGCTAGCGAATATAGTATCTCTCGCTATAGCCGAATGCGTAAATCACAACTGCTGGCATCAATACAAGATGTCCAGCGCAGCAAAACTTTACTCAGTCCATCTCGTTCATTGGAGGCACAAGAAACCGTGGAAGCTGCAAAGTTTGAATTAGGTCAGGAAGATCGTACAGGTGGATCTTTGGCTGATGTTGATGAAGGACTCGCAGATTTGCCCTCTGGCTATGGTGACAGCCGGATTGTACTCTTACCGCGCGATCCTCAGTGGGCTTACACTTACTGGGATGTTCCCAATGAACACAAACAAGAGTTGCGCCGACAAGGAGGACAACAACTCGCACTACGAATTTATGATGTCACCGACATCAATATCGAATACCAAAGCCCTCATAGCATTCAAGAATATCCTGCTGATGAACTAGCAAGAGAATGGTATATACCGGTTCCAGTTAGCGATCGCGATTATGTGATTGATATCGGTTATCGTGCTGCTGATGGTCGCTGGTTAGTACTAGCTCGTTCTGCTAGAGTACACATTCCTCCCGTTTATCCTTCTGACTGGATAGAAGATGTCTTCATCACAGTCAACTTTGAAGAAGATTTACGTGGCAAAACTCAGTACGAACTAGTTCCCCCTGCTAAAAAGATTGCAGCAACTTCTAATGGTAATGTTGTTGTAAATAATGGCAACCCCATCTACGACCAAATATTTGGTTTAGCAGAATCTGCCGAAGCAGAACGGGTTGCTGGTTCTATCTTCGGTTCCCAGCAGCAAGTACCAGTGCAATCCCTTAGCTCCTACATTTTCCCATCTGGTGTGGGTTTATGGGCAGTTCCTACAGTGTCTGGCTTAACTGCTTCCGGTGCAGGAATGTCAGGTGTTGGTTTCTCAGCTTCCGCCGCACCAGTGCGTCCGCGCCAGTTCTGGTTAATTGCCGATGCTGAGTTGATAGTCTACGGTGCAACCGAACCTGATGCTAACGTCACTATTGGCGGCCGTCCAATTAAGCTAAATCCAGATGGAACATTCCGCTTCCAGATGTCCTTCCAGGATGGTTTAATTGACTATCCGATTTTGGCTGTAGCTGCTGATGGTGAACAAACCCGGTCAATTCAGATGAAATTCAATCGTGAGACACCATCCCGAAATACTAACACCAAAGAAGAAGCTGTTTTAGAATGGTTCCCTTAAGTTTTGGTTCTTACCTTAACTCCAGACTAAAATTTTAAATTATTCACCGCTATAGTAATTCTGTAGCGGTTTTTTTTACAAACCCTTTCGGGGTAGGAACAGGGAATAGAGGAGAATAATATCTTCAGAGCAACTGATTAAAGGTAGGCAAACTTCTGCCATAGTGTAATAAGTATATTTGTCATAGCTTTCTACTTTTACAAAACGTTATGATTTGAATAATGGAGGGAATTGCTACATTTCAATTTATTGCAAAAATTAGCTGGTATTCCCATATTGATAAATTATAATGGTTGTGTTTTTGGTTGCAAGATACTTTGGAATTAGTGGATTTTACCAGATAAAATTTGCTTTTCAGATTCAACCAGCGTAGTAGTACTTAAAATAATATGGACATTGCTAACAAGTAATTAAAAAAGGTATTAGCAAAAATTTGTCTCTATAATTAGAAGAGTTTTGAACCAGTGTACAACTAAGTCAGTTGAGGATAAAATCATGAAATTCGGAATTGATAGTGGGCACAATTGTCCACCAGATACAGGAGCAAGAGGAATCAAATTTGAGGATAATTTAAATCTAGATGTAGGTAATAGAGTTATATCAAAGTTAAGAGCTTTAGGACATGAAGTTGTAGTATGTAGACCAAGTAGTGCTAGGACAGTCACTGAATCACTCTCAAAAAGATGTGCTACAGCTAATGCAAGTAGAGTAGATGTTTTTGTTTCAATTCATTTTAATGCTTTTAACAAACAAGCTAATGGCACAGAAGTATTTGCAACTAGCGAAAATGGTAGAAAAATCGCTAAACCTGTATTAGATGAAATCGTCAAGTTGGGATTTTTTAATCGCGGTGTTAAGAGTGGTTCTCACTTGTATGTCTTAAAAAATACAATTATGCCTGCGATTCTGGTAGAATGTTGCTTCATTGATTCGCAGAAAGATATGAATCTTTTTAATCCAGAAACAATGGCCAATGCAATTGTTAAAGGATTAACTGGTAGATTGCCGAGTGCCCCTGTTCCCCCTGTACCAGATGAAGAAGATAATGTAGATGAGACTATTCTCAGGCTGCAAAAATCCTTAAATAGACTCAAAATAACCGATAGAAATGGGAGGGTGTTAGTAGAAGATGGCTTAATCGGAGCTAACACAAAATCCGCTACAGAAAAATTTCAGACTATTGTTGGAGTTCAACCGACTGGAAATGCTGATACAACTACGTGGAATGCGATCAATCTAATTTTGGCAAAACGAATTATCCGACCAAACCATGCAGGTGGTGCAGTTGTCAGATATTTGCAATACCGTGTAGGTGTTGCTAACGATGGCGTCTATGGCCCGCAAACAGAGGTTGCAATTAAGAACTTTCAAAGGCAAAATGGTTTAGATGCCGATGGAATTGTTGGGCCTGCTAGCTGGCAGAAATTAATTGGTTAGGCTGATGAGGATTAGGGAGTGTTTTCAAACTGGAAACGTAGGTTGGTTTAGGCGTTCACGTAGCGTCCTGTAGGAAAGCGCAACCCAACAAGCAACTTCAATTTGGGGTTTCGTCCCTCAATCCAACCTTGTATCTTAAAAGAAGTAATAGACCATCGTTGACATCGCCTGAAGCCGTTGACTTAAAATAATTAAAAGAAATAACCAGGGCGTAGGAAGTCACCTATACTGCTGACAGGGATATGTTCAACTTAACCAAATTGACGTTTGATAAGTATCAATCGCATTTGGTAACAGGTAATTTCCTATCGCTCTGGTGCTTTTTTGGCGGTGAAGTTTCGCCAAAAGTATAAAAGTAAAGGGCTTTTCAAGCCTATAACAATCATCACTATTTTGTTGTATAAATGAACACGATTTTTTTTAGCTTTCCAAGTCATTTCCACGCTACAAAAATTGACTTTGACAAAAAGTTTTAACTTTAAGTAAACCCTTATTGATTAGTGACATTATCCTTGAGCGCCCGCCGAGCTAACTTTACGTAAGTTTTCACAGTAGCGTAGGGCATCTCTAGATCTTGGGATATAAGTAGATAAACAAAATTAATTACAGTCATTGCGAATGCAGCGAAGCGAAATGAAGCAATCGCAAAGGCTGGGATTGCTTCTCTACGAAACGCTCCGCTCGCAATGACTGTAATTAATTTTGCGTGGTTACTTAACTTGCAATGATTCTCCCATTTCTCGGCGTGCTAAGATAGTTGCCCAAGTAGAAGCAATTTTATCAGTGCGATCGCCCCCTGTGCGTTTTCGTTGTGCGGTGAATAGCGCTGTTAATTCATCAATACGCTCTCCCAGCAAATTTGTTAGCACCTGAGTGGGTAAGTTTATCTCTGGTTCCTCCCTATCTAAGCGAGTTTGCCCCAGTCCAAAAGTAGTTTTGTGTCCCGTACCGCAATGCAAATGATGTCAAATATTGTATCAATTTCCATCCCCTTGCGGGGATTAGTTAAGCAGTCACTAGATTGTTTAGCTGCAATTCACACTGTTGAAATACATAATTGACGGCAGAGAATAATTTATCTAGCTCTTGAATAGAATAAAATGTAATATTTCTACTAAAGACTTCATCCTTTAGCTTGCCAAATTGCCAGCGATCGCCATTAGAAACAATACCAAAGATAGTGATTAGCAATTCATCATTTAATCTCTGTGCAGCAATCATTTCTGACAGACATTGTGCCCACCCAGCTTCAAAATTATCTTGCTTTGCTTCTACTAAAATGAAGTATGGCTTGTCAAATACAACTTTGCCTAAAGGAGAACGTTTAGCCAAAATATATTCAGGGAATCCTGATAATTTTTCGTCATAATTTAATGATTCATGACTCCATAAAGTAAACTTGCTACTATATTTCTTCCAAACTTCCTTCAAAACTGGATAAATCAAGTTTTCGCAAATGGCAAACTCTGAGTTATCCACTACTCCTTCCCGCATTACTGTTTCTAAATCTTCCCGGAAATAATCAGGAATATTGAAATCAGCTTTACCGATAAAATTCGATTCAGTATAAGTAGTTTGAAATGCTTTGAGAACTTCACTGATAGTTTTATAATTACTGAAAGCCATATTGCCATCCTGAAGAAGATTTATAACCTTGCTCAATTTCCAGTTTAGCGATATTAAAACTGTGCGATCGCACAGTTTTAAGGAGAATTTGTTTAGCTCATTCTGACTGGAGGCAGAGTGTCTCCGGCTGCGCTCCTGAATTCTAAATTCTGCTGTATTTTACAAATGTTTGTCCCATACCCAACCGGGTTTTCATTCCTATACCTGCAAACCGCGCATATTGAACTAATAAACTGCAATTCAAATCGTTGTGTCAATCAGTCAGCATTTTAACAATCCATCTGCACTACACAATTTCTTCCTTGTGCTTTTGCTTGGTAGAGTCCTTGGTCAGCAGCAGCAATTAAGGTTGCAGGAGATAATTGGCTATGAGGAGTTATAGTTGCCACACCAAGACTTAGGGTGATAAATTTACTGACCTGAGAATGGGGATGAGGCATTTGTAATACATTAATATTGGTCTGAATATCTCTTGCAACTGCAATAGCTCCTTCGATATCAATATTTGGCAAAATAACTGCAAACTCTTCTCCACCATAACGAGCAACTAAATCTGCGGGGTGTTTAACTGTTTGAGAGATTGCCTTAGCAACCTGTCTGAGTGCATCATCTCCTGCCAGATGTCCATGCGTATCGTTATAAAGCTTAAAGTAATCGACATCACACAAAATTAAAGATAGCGAGCCTTGCTCTCGTGCCAACCATTGCCACTGTGCATTGAACGTGTCATCAAAACAGCGTCGGTTTGCCACTTGGGTTAGACCATCCGAACAGGCAAGGCGCTGTAATTCTTGGTTTGCTTGTTGTAATTGGTGGTAAAGTTCTGATTGCTGAATAGCGATCGCAGCTTGTCCCGCTAACTGGTTAAACAAGTTAATCTCTGATTGCTGCCATTGTCTGCTGCTACGGCATTGGTGAGCAATCAATAGTCCCCACAAATGCTCTTGCTGTAAGATAGGTACAACAAGGTTCGCTCGAATTTGCAGACTTCGCAGGAGGTCAATGTGACACGGCGATAGTCCCGCAGTTTCAATGTCTTCAATGGCTCTGGTATTACCTTGTTGATAGTAAGTTGCACGGGTGGATTTAAAGCACGTGTCCATAACGTGAAATCCCAAAATGGACATACAACCTTCTGCTAAGGATTCTACAGCAACTAATCCACTCCAGTCTGGCTCAAACTGGTAAATCAGCACTCGGTCTACCTGAAACAGTTGTCGCACTTCGGCTGCTGTGGTTTGCAAAATCTCGTCTAACTCCAACGATTGTCGAATGCGCTGTGTCACCGCCGCGACAATTCGCTCGGACTCGCTTTGGTGTTGGACACGCTGCTCAACCGGCTGAGAATTTGCCGATGCTACAGTTAACGCAATGGGATCAAACTTAGGGGTTGTAGTCAGAGGCACTGCACTAGGTTTAGCAATCAAATAGCCTTGAGCAAAATTTGCACCTCGTTCTTGCAGCCAGTTCAGTTCCTCGATGCACTCAATTCCTTCAGCAACGGTCTGGATGTTTAACTTTTGAGCAATCTCTAGAAGCTTTTCGGTAATTGAGGCTTTGTAAAGGTCTTGATGCACATCTCGAATTAACTCTATGTCCAGCTTGATAAAATCTGGACGTAACTGATGCAGCAAGTTTAGGCTGGAATAGCCAGAACCGAGGTCATCAAGGGCTACTAAAAAACCAGCATTTCGGTAGTATTGAAGCACTGCCTTGAGATGGTCTAAATCTTGAGGATTGTCTGACTCTACGACTTCAAAAACAACCCGATCATGGGAAATCCCAGCAACATCAATTGCCTCTACCGTACTACGTAGGCAAAAAACTGGGTCATAAAGTGATGTTGGTGCAAAATTGATGAAGATATGCCCACTCACTTGATAACGGCTAAATTGAGTAATGGTGCTGAGGCGAGCAATTTGGTCGAGTTGTGGTATTAGTCCGGCTTCGGTTGCTAACTCCAGAATCGGTGTCGGTAAAACTAAATTGCCTTGTTCATCCAGTCCCCGTAAGAGCGATTCATATCCAAAAATCTGCGATGTATCGTTAATTGAGACAATTGGTTGAAAGTAACTTATGAATCTTTCCGTTGTTAGCATTTCAACCAACCAATCGGCTTGGTTGAACTTAATGAAGCGTTGTAATGGGGCTATGTCACTAAAATCGTGCAGTTGAGGTTGGATAGTACCTCGAATGAAAAGGACTTGCGTCTCTTTTAATTCTCTTGGTGCAAGTAGTTTGGCCAGGTTACGGGCAATTTCGAGAGACTGTCCCGATCTACATTCCAAACTCAGACCTGGGCGTTCGTGCATCAGTTCATACTCAAGGGCAAACTGTTGCAGGTAAGAGATAACTTTTTTTAGAGTATGTGGAACGGGGAACCAGAGAAAGAGCCTACCTGCCTCGTTAGTCCGGCAGCGTGCAACATTGCGACAAGCACAGGTTTTGGAGATAGGACATATTTGGCTCATAGCTAACTAATTTACTCAATCCAATTTATTTTATTATTCCCATTATTTCTACTTTAAAAGATAAACTACGCTTCAAATACATGAAGATTTGATGAGTTAAGTAAAGTGAATAATTTAGCTGAATAGGTGACTTACTAACATATTCCTAAAGATATACTAAATACTCAACTAATTGCCGATATGTTGTGTGTAATTAAGCAAATAATCAGGATTTAGATAAGCAATTTAAGTTAAAAACAAATGCATAAATCAGTCAAAGTAGCAAGAACTTTTAGTTGGATTCATTCGGAGGAAGTTAAGTCGGTGAGAAAAATTCAATGTATATGAAGAAATATAAATTAGCTGTAGTGGACTGACACAGCTAAAATAGTGTATATAGATATGTCAAAGATTTTTGCTCAAAAGGGAAAAACCTGCCCTGGAGCGATCGCAAAGAAAGACTCCTTCCACCGCATATGTGTTGGGTTGCCCTCCGCTCCATCCAACCTTGTTCATGGTTTAAGACAAAATGCTGTACGTGCATAGAAGAGTTGGAGTGTTGAATTCTAGTCCAGACGCGCAAAATTTAAGCTGTACTGGTTTAAGAGTCAAAATAGTTAATTTACCATTGCTTTCAGGTAAATCTTTTGCCTATAACAACGATTTACTTCCAAATAAATGAGCAGGGGTAAGATATTTATTCGATTAGTCTCTATTGGTATAGATTACAAAATTCCATGCTGTAATTTAATAAGCTATAGGTATTATTTTCTCCTTAAAATCCTTTGCAAGCTAATATTTTATGGATTTACACAAAAAATTCTATGTTTGCTATGATTTCATCATTTAGCAACACTAAATACTACTTGTAGCTATTTAAATATCCATAAACTTTGCAACTTAACATTACATCGATATTTCAATCTTAAGGATGCAAAAAATTCATCCTTAAGATAGAATTGTGATTGCAATATTTAATCTGTTAAAAATTTAATTGTCTGTAACCAATGAAACCAAGTATGCAGGAATTTTAAGTAAGATTTCGTGTGCTTATTGTACATCTACTATCTAGGCTGATTTATTACACATGACACTGAACTCGCTCACAGACAGTCCTATTGTTGCATTTACAATTCTCCTAACAGTAATCTTTACTGTTCCTCCTATATTTGAGAGACTGCGACTACCTGGATTAGTGGGTTTGTTAGTAGCAGGCGTAGTACTAGGACAAAATGGACTAAAATTGTTGAATTCCGAGTCTGAAACAATTAATCTTCTCTCAGATATCGGCAAGATTTATTTGATGTTTGTGGCGGGTTTAGAAATTGACTTAGAACAGTTCCGTAAAACTAGAAATCGCTCAATTGGCTTTGGCATACTAACATTCTTAGTGCCACTAGTTGCTGGCATTGCTGTCGGACGCTTATTCAATTTTGGTTGGAATACTTCCGTTCTAATTGGTTCTTTACTAGCCTCTCATACTCTTTTGGCATATCCAATTGTGAGTCGTTTGGGAGTGGTAACAAATGAAGCTGTAACTGTCACGATTGGGGCAACTATTTTTACTGATACAGGTGCTTTGCTAGTGTTAGCAATTTGTGTTGGAATTCATGGGGGGCAATTCTCGGCTTTAAGTTTAGCTACTTTGTTAGGTGGATTAGCAATTTATTCTGCTGTTGTTTTGTTTGGCTTTGACTGGGCAGGAAAAGAGTTTTTTCGCCGCTCTGGAGATGAGCAAAGTAATCAGTTTTTGTTTATACTACTAGCGTTATTTTTAGCATCTGTTGGAGCGCAGATAATTGGAATTGAAAAAATTGTTGGTGCATTTTTAGCAGGTTTAGCAGTTAATGACGTTCTAGGACGTAGCCCTGTCAAAGAAAAAATTGAGTTTATTGGCAGTGTTTTGTTTATTCCTTGTTTCTTTGTAGACATGGGATTATTGATTGATATTCCTGCATTTATAAGAACTCTCAGTTCAATTTGGCTGACTCTGGTAATTGTATTAGCTTTAATTGGCAGCAAGTTTATAGCGGCATTCTTAGCCAAACTATTATATCGCTACAATACGGCAGAATTGCTAACGATGTGGTCATTGTCACTTCCACAGGTAGCAGCCACATTAGCAGCAGCCTTAGTTGCATATCAAACGGTAAATCCTGCTGGTGAGCGTTTAATCAATGAAGGTGTCTTAAACAGTGTGATTGTCCTCATGCTGGTGACTGCAATTTTGGGGCCTATAATAACAGCACGATTTGCTTCTTCGTTACAACTTTCTCAGACAGATTTTGAAACAGATAGTTTGACAACTTGGTGGGAGGTTAATGAAACTCAACTAGTAGAACAAAAACAATATCCATTTACTGTAGTAGTACCAATATATAATCCCCAAACCCAGCGCTATCTAATAGAAATGGCAGCACTGCTGGCTAGTCATGAATCTGGAAGAATTGTGCCATTAGCTATTACTAAAGCACATATTCAGATGGACAATCCGCAATTAGTGACAGCACTCGACCAAAGTCAGCAAAGATTAAGTTTAGCTAGAGAAATTAGTCAAGAATTTGATGTAGAAGTGTCACCTGCAAATCGGATTGATGATGATATAGCTTTGGCAATTAGCCGCACCAGTCGGGAACAAAATGCTAGTTTAGTGGTGATGGGTTGGTCGCGGACAACAGGTTTGCGTGCCCGCTTATTTGGTAATGTCATTGATAGCGTGTTTTGGTCTTCTCATTGTCCGGTAGCAGTCACACGCCTATTGAGCAGTCCCAAGACAATCAAAAGAATTCTCGTACCAGTTGGAGACTTAACGCGCCAAACCATCGGTGCTTTACGGTTTGCTCAAATTTTAGCTGATGTTAATCAGGCGGAAGTTGTGCTGTTACACGTATGCGATCGCAAATCACCCCCGATTCGGGTAGAAAAATTTGTGTCTCAATTGTCTGAAATCGCTTCTAAAAGCCAGTTACAGGTGAATACGAATATCCAAACAATCAAGGGTGATGATGTTGCTAAAGTCGTAATTCGGGAAGCTGAGGCGTTTGATTTAGCAGTATTACGTTCCGTCCGTTATCGCACAGCCGGAGGATTAGCCGTCAGCGAAGTTACAACGCAGATGGTTCAACAGTTGAAATGCTCAATTGTGGTGTTGGGAGAGCCTCATTCGTAATATGTGAGTCAACACTTGTAGTAACTACGAATTACGTTAGCGACGCAGGAGCGTCATTATCAATTACGAATTATGTTGATTCTTTTACCTGTTGCCAAATTTACGCCAATAATCGTTGCCAAGTTAGTTCTTTTGTCGCTTCATCCCAATGCCAGCACAATAAATTAGCGGGTTGATTCTTGGCAATTCCAGGCAAACCAATCGCTTGTCTAGGTGCATCTGTAGCTAGTAAAATAGCAGTTTCCACATCACAAATCCCCCACTTCACCAAATTCTGCACTCCCACTAATAAGGGTAAAGTCGTCCCCGATAAAGTGCCATCGGCCAGTCGCGCTGTACCGTTTTTAACTTCAATTTGCCGACTGTCCCAAGGATATACGCCATCGGGTAGCCCCAGAGGTGAAAGGGCATCGCTGACTAGGAACAGCCCTTTTTCTTGATAGCTAGCGCAAAGTAAAATTTGCAGCATTGTGGGTGAAACGTGTTCACCATCAGCAATAAAACCACACATCACATTAGAATGGGTAATTGCTGCCCCTAATAATCCTGGTTCACGGTGATGTAATGGTGGCATGGCATTGAAAGCATGAGTTACCATCGTTGCACCGAGTTCAAAGGCAAGTTGCGCTTGGGCAGATGTTGCCTGAGAATGTCCTAAACTAACGGTAATCCCCAAAGAACGCAAATATGGAATTACCTCGCCTGGGGGATCTAACTCCGGTGCTAAGGTGATGACTTTCACAACGTGGGCATAATCTCCCAAAACCCGCTTTGCTTCATCAATTGTCAGTGGTAACAAGTACTCTGCCGGATGTGCGCCGCGCTTTTGGTAATTCAAAAATGGGCCTTCTAGATGTACTCCGAGAATCTTGGCACCTGCTTGTTGACTGGGGATAATATCAGCAATGACTGCAAGCGATCGCTGAATCTTTTCTACTGAAGTTGTCACAAGTGTCGGCAAAAATCCATCTACCCCGACATCCCACAAAAATTTCGTTATTTTCTGGAGTACATGAGCATTTTCAGCCGTCAAATCAGGAAATGCCAAACCCAACGCACCATTAATTTGCAAATCAACGCCACCCAATGAAATCCAGTCGCCTGCTACATCTATTACTGATACAGATCTGTGCGCTTTTACTGTACCCATTGGCAAGATTTGCTCAATTATGCCCTCTGAATTAACCAAGAGCATCTGCAAATCTTTGTAACCAGGCACTTTAGCATTGATAATATCTACAGGATTTTGTGTTGCTTGGGTCATCACACTGGCTAGGGAATAATTAAACCTGACCCGATTTTAGATGGAACAATCGGCAATTAATCCAAAATTCAAAATCCAAAATCCAAAATTCTATGACTCCCTTAGTTGGTATTATCATGGGCAGCGATTCCGATTTGCCCACTATGAAAGATGCGATCGCAGTTTGTAAAGAATTTGGCGTTGAGAGTGAAGTTGCGATCGTTTCGGCTCACCGTACCCCAGAACGCATGGTGCAATATGCTCAACTTGCACACCAACGCGGTATTAAGGTAATTATTGCTGGCGCTGGTGGTGCTGCCCATCTCCCTGGAATGGTAGCGTCTTTAACTCCCCTTCCTGTCATCGGTGTTCCTGTACCCACCCGGAATTTACAAGGTGTAGATTCTTTGTATTCTATTTTACAGATGCCTGCTGGTATTCCTGTGGCGACAGTGGCGATCGGTAATGCCAAAAATGCCGGACTTTTAGCAGTACAAATACTTGCAACTCACCAACCAGAATTGTTAGAAAAAGTGCAACAATATCGCCAAACTTTATGTGAATCAGTAATTGCAAAGCAAGCAAAACTAGAACAACTAGGCTATGAGCAATATTTACAGCAAATGCTTTAGATAATTCGTAATTCGTAATTCGTAATTCGTAATTCGTAATTTCTTAAGAAATATTAACAGCGCAACAGGGGGATGAAGGAGATGAAGGAGATGAAGGAGTGGGAGAAGAAGAACTATTAATTGTTGACCAATTCCCAGTCTCCAATCCCCAGTCCCCAATCCCCAGTCCCCAATCCCCACGAAATTCCAAGATTGAAGCGATCGCTCCAGAATCAATGCAGCATTCTGAAGTATCTTGATCGTGAGGCCTTAGTCAAAAATTGAGAGCTACAACATCCATGTGCCAATTGCT
>JBGTMK010000845.1:0-7109 GCA_041743605.1 Nostoc sp. | reverse complement strand
TTCACTTTCATCCATATACAAGTTAATCCTGTCAGTCTGCAATAACTCCAGTTGCTTGTATTGATCCTGAATATTTGGACAAGCTGGATATCCAAAACTATACCGTGAGCCACGATAGCGTTGTGCTAATATATCCCGAATATTGTCGGGTTCTTCAGCAGCAAAGCCTAACTCACGGCGAATTCTGGCGTGTGTCCATTCAGCTACAGCTTCCGCCACCTGCACCGCCATACCGTGGAAATACAGATAATCGGTGTATTGATTGGCAGCAAAGAGCTTTTGGGCAAACTCTGTGGCAATCTCCCCGACAGTCACCGCTTGCATTGGGAAAACATCAATAATCCCCGATTCCTTCGGTGCAAAGAAATCTGCTATGCACAGCCGCCTTAAAGACTTCTGTCTGGGAAACTCGAAAGTTGTAACCTGCTGTGATTGGTTCCATACATGTAGAGAATTCTCCTCAGATTGACAAGGGAAATACCCATAAATCACCTGGGGATGCAACAGATTTTCCTTAAGAATCCGCTGTTTCCAAGTTTCTAAAACTGGGTAAACTTTCTCCGCTAAGAAAGCCTGATATTCTTCCTTAGATTGTTCCTTTGGTTTGCGGAATTGCCACTGTCCAGCAATCAAAGCTTGTAAATCCAAGTGCCAGAATATTTCCTCAATGGGAATATCGCTAGGCTGCAATAATTGTGTTCCCCAGAAAGGTGGGGTGGGACGTTCAATATCTACAGCTATAGCTTCAGAACGTTTCGTATCTACTACTTTTGGTTCAGCAGATGTTGTTTTTTCAGCAGTTGTAGCTTTTGGTTCTTTGTTACCATTCGTCGAAACTTCAGCCGTTTCGACTTCATTCAAAAACCCTTGCAAATCTTCCCAGTTACCAGTAGCCTTTGCTGGCATTAATTTATCCATGAAGTGCAAGTCAGAAAAGGCATCTTTGCCATAAACAACTTTACCTTTGTAGGTGTTTTGGCAATCTTCATGGACAAACTTGGGAGTCAACGCCGCACCACCTAAAATTACAGGGACACTAATTCCCTTTTCGTTGAATACCTCCAAGTTCTCTTTCATGAAGGCGGTGGATTTCACCAGCAAACCACTCATGGCAATACAATCAGGTTTGTACTGTTCGTAAGCGTTGATGATGTTTTCTACTGGCTGTTTAATTCCCAGGTTAATCACCTTGTAGCCGTTGTTGGACAAGATGATATCTACTAAGTTTTTACCAATGTCGTGGACATCACCTTTCACTGTGGCAATGATAAAGGTTCCCTTGGCATTGTTGCCTGACTCTGATTTTTCCATGAATGGTTCTAGAAATGCAACAGCCGCTTTCATGGTTTCTGCTGATTGCAAAACGAAGGGTAACTGCATTTGTCCAGAACCGAATAATTCCCCGACAACTTTCATCCCATCTAGCAGGAAGGTGTTGATAATTTCTAAGGGGGGATGTTCTTCTAAGGCTTTTTTCAGATGTTCTTCTAAGCCAATGCGTTCGCCGTCGATGATGTGGCGTGTGAGGCGTTCGGGGATGGGGAGACTTTCATCTAAAGAGCGATCGCGCTTTGTCGTCACCCCAGCAAACGCTGTGGTAAGCTCTCCCAAGGGATCGTAAACGCAAACATTACCCTCAAACTTCCGTTCGTCATAAATCAACTGCCGACAGATTTCTTGATGGCGGGCGTCAATCTTCGATAACGGTAAAATCTTGTTAGCGCTGACAATGGCTGCATCCATTCCCGCCGTCGTCGCCTCGTGCAAAAACACCGAGTTTAGAACCATCCGCGAGGCTGGATTCAAACCAAAGGAAATATTGGAAACACCCAAAATCACATGACATCCAGGTAATCCTTCACGAATCCGCCGGATGGATTCAATGGTGGCTTTACCATTTTCTCGGTCTTCTTCAATCCCGGTGGAAATGGGTAATGCTAGGGTATCAAAGAATATTTCTGTGGGTGGTATGCCATATTCTACAGCTTGACGGTATGCGCGTTGGGCAATTTGAAACTTTTTGTCTGCTGTCCGCGCCATCCCATCTTCATCGATAGTACCAATGATGACACCAGCGCCGTATTTCTTCGCTAACTCCAGCACCTTTAAAAAGCGCGGTTCTCCATCTTCGTAGTTGGTGGAGTTCAGCAAACACTTACCACCGGCAACCTTTAAACCCGCCTCCATCTTTTCCCATTCGGTGGAATCGAGCATTAAAGGCAGTGTCACATTATTCACAATGCGCGAAACTAATTCGTGCATATCCCGCACACCATCACGTCCCACATAATCAACGTTGACATCGAGGATATGTGCGCCTTCTTTAACTTGCGCCCTCGCCATTGAAACGAGTCCATCCCAATCTTCGGCATTTAGCAAATCGCGGCACTTCTTGGAACCACTGGCGTTGAGACGTTCGCCAACAATCAAGAAGGAATTATCTTGGTCGTAGGGCTGAGTGGTGTAAATTGATGCTGCTGCTGGTTCTAAACTAGGTTGTCTAACTTTTGGCTTCAGGTCTTTAGCAAGTTCTGCCAATTGTTGAATGTGTTCTGGACGCGTCCCACAGCAACCCCCGATCACTTGGACACCCAAATCTTCAACAAAATGCATCAATGACATCCGTAATTCCAACGGTGTCAGGCGGTAGTGTGCTTGACCGCCAACGTTCTCAGGTAAACCCGCGTTGGGAATACAGGAAACGATAAAAGGTGAATGTTCTGCCAGATACTTGATATGTGGCTTCATCAAGTCTGGGCCAGTGGCACAGTTTAGACCGAGAATATCAATTGGGTAAGGTGCCAAAATTGTCAGCACAGCACTGATTTCGGAACCAACCAACATTGTGCCCATGCTTTCCATTGTCACAGAAACCATCAACGGTCTGCGATCGCCCTTCTTAGCAAATACCTCTTCAATTCCATTCAGCGCCGCCTTAATTTGCAGCACATCTTGGCAAGTCTCCACCAAAAATAAATCGACACCACCATCCCACAGCGCCTCTGCTTGTTCAGCAAAAGTCGCTTTCATGGTGTCAAAGTCAATATGTCCCAAGGTTGGGAGTTTCGTTGTCGGGCCGATAGAACCTGCCACAAACCGGGGTTTTTCTGGCGTGGAAAATTCCGCCGCCACACGCTTCGCCAATTCTGCGGCTGTCTTGCTGAGGTAATAAGCTTGGTCTGCCAAGTCATATTCCGCCAGCACCAGGGACGTACTGCCAAAGGTATCGGTTTCAATTACATCAGCACCAGCGGCGAGAAAGTCGCGGTGAACCTTGGCGACAGCTTCAGGTTTCGTGTGGACTAAGTATTCGTTACAACCTTCATACTGTGGGCCGCCGAAGTCTTCAGCAGTCAGGTTTTGGGTTTGTAAGTTGGTTCCCATTGCCCCGTCGAAGACGAGGACTGGGCTATCTGGACTACGGAGGCGTTCAAGGAAAGGATGAGTCATATTTTCCTAGAAGAAATGAGGATATCAAGTGAGTCTTGTGATACTCGACTTATTCTATTATTTTCCAAAATTTTGAGAGTTTCACAGTATTTAATCAAGTCAGGCGTGCTGAAACTCTCTATTTGCTAATTTTGAAACCTTAGATCAATATTTAGTGACGACAGAATCAAGGTTTCAGGGTGTGAATTGACTGCTTGAGTACGATGTTTTGCGACTAGTTAATATTTGTCTACGGTTTTTCGGATTGACTTAAACTGGAGAACGTGTAAACAAAATCAATAAGAAGCCTGAAGCCAAAAATTTTGGAAAAGCTAGCAAGGGTAGTTGCAGTAATTCCGAAAGCTTGATTGTCTTATGGCTATAACTTTTCGATTACCATCGCTTTATAAATGTATAAGTTTTAACTAGTGCGTAAATTCTAAAATATTTAAAACCAATACAGTAACTACGATGAAAGTTATCACAGAGAAAAAGCAAGCAGCTTACATCGCTTTTCAAGGAGGTGGCGCACTTGGAATGGCTCATCTTGGTGCATGGCAAGAGGTATCACAAAAATTTAATATTATTGGCACAGCTGGAACATCCGCAGGCTCGATTGTTGCTGCATTTTGTGCTGCTGGATACACTCCCCGTCATACTCTAGATATTTTTTATCACCTCAATTGGTCTAAGTACGTTAATCGCCAGATTATTTGGAAGTTGCTTTTAAGGCGAGATGCTTACAGTGATGGAAAACGTTTTCATAAATGGTTGCAAGAAAACTTTGGTTCATGTTTTTCAGATAAACCACAGGATATCACCTTTGCTGAACTGTATCAATTTAGTCATATCTATTTGGCAATCGTCGCATGTGACTTAAACAGTCAATCAGGACATCCTGTAGTGTTCGACAAAGAAACAGAACCAAGTACAACTGTATCATTTGCTGTACGCGCTTCGATTTCGATTCCTGGTCTTTTCACCCCAATGTCACGCCTTAGCCAAAGACAAGAACTAGTAGATGGTGGACTACTTCTGAATTTTCCAATCGAAATTCTGCAATTAAAAGGGCAAGATATAAATTGTCCAGTAATCGGTGTACGATTCAAACAACCGCTAAATTACTTAGAGTCACCTAGAGTTTTACAGGTTGCAAAGGCAACAATTGATCTCATGATGAGACGTGGAAGCCTACCTCCAGATTATATTGCTCTAAACCCCAATTATATAGATGTGGAAATTGATATATCAGATTTTAACCCCTTAAATTTCAGTCTGACTAGGGTTCAAAAAGAAGAATTGGTAAGACGTGGCTCTTATGCTGCAAGACTTGCACTATCTCAATATGAAGCAAGGATTCGACAGCAAGATTATGCTTGGAGACCAGTTGATATAGATAAGAACTCTCCCCTAAGTAAATTAAAAAGTCAAGCCAAGTTTAATCAGGCTTATGTTAAGAGAGAACCTATTGAATCTCTCTGTTACAGAGAAGTTTTTCAGCCAGGTGCACTTATTAGAATTAAAGCTCCTTTGCAAATGGGTAAAACTTTTCTAATGTCCAGAATTCTGGAACATGCAGCTAAGTATAGCTATCGAACCATAGCTTTAAATCTGCGAGAAGCAACACCAGAAGATTTCAGTACCCTAGATAACTTTTTGCAGTGGTTCTGTACTAGCATTACTGTGAAGCAGGGGCTAAACCAATCTGTAGATGAGCATTGGAGTCAGAGCCTTGGTAATAGCAAGATTAAGTGTAGAACCTATTTTGAAAAATATATTTTACCTGGAAATAGTCCTCTAACCTTAGCTATAGATGAAGTAGACAAGCTGTTCCCTTACGTAGAAATTGCTGGGGATTTTTTAGGTATGCTGCGAACCTGGCATGAGGATGCTAAAATTCGTGACCTTTGGAAACAAATACGGCTGATTGTTTTGCATACTGAAGTCTACACTCAAGTTGATATAAATCAGTCACCTTTTAATGCAGGAACAGAGATCAAATTAGTAGATTTCAACCAGGAGCAAGTGCAAAATTTGGCAAAACAGTATCAAATAGACTGGGACATAAATCATGTTAAGCAGCTAATGAATATAGTAGGAGGACACCCTTATTTAGTACGGAGAGCGATAGATCAAGTAGCACAGCAGTATTTGACATTTCAGCAGTTATTGCAATCATCTGCTAATGAAGATGGAATTTATAGCGACCATTTAAGACAACACTTGAATAAACTAAAAAATAGTCCAAAACTAGCTGAAGCATTTAAAAAATTAGTCCTAACAAACGTTGCATTGGAATTAAACTCAGAATTAGATCCGGATATAGCAGTTAAATTAGATAACTTGGGACTGGTAAAGCTGCAAAGCAACAAAGCAATGCCAAGGTATGAGTTATATCGTCAATATTTCCGTAATTTTTTATAGGTATTGTCGTAATAATTGAGAAGAGGGTGATACTTGATGAGTGCAATACATGACGAAGAATACCAATATCAAATAGGAGGAAGTCTACCAGAATCTGCAAGCACTTATGTAAAAAGGCAAGCTGATACAGACTTTTATCAAGGATTAAAAGATAGAAAATACTGCTATGTGTTAAATTCACGGCAAATGGGCAAGTCCAGTTTGCGAGTGCGAATAATGGCAATCATGAAAAGAGAAGGATTTGTCTGTGGCGCGATTGAAATGAGAGAACTTTGTACCCAAGATGTTACGCAAGAACAGTTTTATGCAGGCTTTATTAGCCTTTTAGTAAGCGAGTTCGATTTAAACTTTGATGCGGGAGACTGGTGGCGTAAAAACAACCATATTTCTTATTCTGTGCGTTTGAGTAAATTTATTGAAGAGGAACTTTTAGAGAATATTCTTCAGGATATTATTATATTTGTTGATGAAATTGATAGTATTCTCAGTTTAAATTTTAAAGACGATTTTTTTGCATTTGTTCGTTCTTGCTGTAACAAACGTGCTGACAAACCAAAAAAATATAATCGCCTTACTTTTGCACTACTCGGTGTTGCCTCTCCAGGAGATTTGATTGAGCGTAAAGACCGTACACCCTTTAATATTGCTAGTCAAGCAATTAATCTAACTGGTTTTCAGATCCACGAAGTTAAACCTTTAGAAATAGGATTGATTACTGTAGTTAATAATCCTCAAGCAGTGTTGAAAGAGATTTTAAATTGGACAGGTGGGCAACCATTTCTAACTCAATGGCTGTGCCAAACAGTTCAAAAATATTCCTCACAAATTTATGCAATTAATGAAAGAGACTTGATTAATAAAATTGTACGTTTATATATTATAGATAATTGTTGGCAAGCACAAGATAATCAACAACATTTTACAACAATTAGAGATCGTGTTGTTAAAGCAAGAGGGAGTACTCAACAACGATTGAAACTATATAAAAAAATTTTACAACAAGGAAAAATTGAAGCTAATGATAGTTTGGAGCAGATAGAACTACGGCTATCAGGCTTAGTGGTTAACCAGAAAGGAAAGTTGGAAGTTTATAATCGATTATATAATTGTGTTTTTGACAAAAAATGGATTAAGAAAGCTTTAGCAGAGTGTTCATCTGAAGAAGGTTCAAATAATCAAGTTGCTGTTTCAGGAATGCTGCAATACCTGAATTCACTTCCCTGGAATATTAAAGCCGCATATTTAATTACTTTTTG
>JBGTMK010000844.1:0-2966 GCA_041743605.1 Nostoc sp. | reverse complement strand
TGTAGATTTGGAATTTGTATTTAATTGTGCAATTGCAATAGCTGGTAATGGCACAAAATAAAGTCCGTCTACGAAGTCGAAAATCATCAGAGCAACAAAGCTCATAACAATAAGTTCAATGGCTTGGGTGAGCGTAGATTGAATATCCATTGTATTTCTCCGAAATTTTTGTAATGTTCATAGAAGTTACGCGAAGCGCTAACAGACTCGTAATCAAGTACCAGACGCATACAAGAGGTTTTAAAAAGGAATATAAATTTCTTCATTTTCAAAGAAATCTATCGGGAAACTAAAGTTTGAAGGGGTACTTAAGTCTCGGACTATTTTGTAATTGACTTGATGCCAACAAGTATCACTTAAGGAATTATTTAGCCATTCTTCTAATTGACTTTGCAGTTCGGAATCATTCGCAATCAACTCTTTTTCTTCAGTTGTCCAAACTCTTTGAATCGCGTCAGAAACAGCTTCAAAAATAGAGTAGTCTAATTGTTTCGGATTCATTTGGATGTATCAGTTTAAGAATTTTCACTCTCTTATTCGCAAAGCGATGACGTAACCGCCCACTGGAGATGATCGCCCAGAAACTTGTGTAAAATACGCTAAATACACGGGTACAACTTAGTCCAATGCTCGATTACGTCAGTGCAGCAATGGCATTTTATATCACAATGCTTCCAGTGCAGGAGTGGATATTGGAATTCCGCCTTGGTTATTTGGGACGCTACTGGAGTTTGATAAACGCTGCTGGCTTATTAATCGGCTTTTTCCTCTGTGCGCTGATATTTGTGCCACTGATCATTAATATGACGCTAGATCCATTTAGATATCCAGATCATTTGGTGATGAGTGCGATCGCTGCGGTGATTAGTGGTGCAATACTCTGGCTAGGACAGTGGCTGGTACTGCGACAGACTGAGATCACACCCAGAATTTTTGCTCTTATCAACACAGTGGTTGGAATTTTTGTCTTCTCTGTGCTGGTGTGGTTCAATCAAAAAAGTTTGGAGTGGAGTGGTGGCCCTATTCAAGGCTGGAAAACTGGACTGATCTTTTTATTCGGTGGTGCAGTTACCGGAGCCGCGACGGGTAAAGCTTTGGATTTCTACTGTTGGCGAATCGAGCAGCGATTAATCAGAATTGAGAAGGAAAGGGTAGACCAAGAAACTCAAGAGCGAGAAAGGCTGAAGCGAGAAAAGTTGGAGAAGGCAAAGTTAGAGCAAGAAGCAATAGAGGCAGAGATGGCAGAGCGGAAAAGGATACAGCGAGAGGCGGCTCAAGAAGAAGAACGTTTGTGGTACGAGCAACACGGGAAAGACTATGCAGATTATGAAGAGGAGGAGGAGGATGAATAACTTTTGTGGTTTGAACAAGAAGATGAGTACGATTCGTTAAATTAGGACGGTGTTAATTACTAAAAGCCTTGTAAGTATATTGATTTATACTCAGCACTGGCTCAACGCCCCGCTACCGCTAACAGCACTCAAAACTTTGCTATATCTATCGTTTGCTAAGAATCTTTCCATTGAGATTAACAGTGTAAGTCAGTGATTTCTGAAAATTTGTCACCGTGACGTTCCAAGCATCAAGGCGCTGCGTCGGTAAACAAGGTTCATTGGGTGCAGCTGTGGGACTGCGGAAACAATTGAAACTTAGTGCAACTTGGGTAATGCTGAGATTGGCAATGGGTTGCTGCAAGTCTGATTGCGCCGCGTTGAATACTGTGCGAGCGATCGCAGTTGGTAGCTCATCAGTGCGGGTGGGAAGTCCGGCGAGTGCTTCGGTGCGAATATGAACTTGATCATTGCTAATGCGATATATTTGCCGTGCTTGCGATTTTCCCGCCACCGTCACCCGATAGCCCCGGATTGTTTGTTGAGGGCAGGATTGGGCTAAATTCCCTAATCCTAAACAGCTATCAGTAAAAGTCTGAGGCTCGATTTTAGTAATGAGAACAATTGAGGGTAAGATTTGCAAGTGTTTGCTGGCGATGCGCTTGATTTCGTTACCCACCTGAATCGGTAAGCCGCGTTCAATAACAGGATTACTACGTGCAATCAATTGTAAATCGTCGGCTGTTTCACCTTGAAACACCCAACGCGAGCGTTGGTGGGGAATGGTAATTTTCCAGCCTTGGCGAACAATGGGATCGCAAGCATAAGGAGCCGAAACATTCTCACAACCGCTTGCCCAGGTTGTCTTTTCAGAAGAAATATTAGTTAATAAGGGTTGTCCAGGATAGCCCCATTGTTTCGCCTGGTGAATCGCTGCTGTCACCATTGCCGTTGGCGGAACTTTTTGGGCAGGTTTTTCCAGAGAATGGATGTTTTGCCCGTTCATTTGCATCAAGACTCTAAAGTTACCATTATCAGTGGTGAAATAGGCCAAGCTTTGACGTTGATCGGCGATCGCAATTTTCCAGTAAGGTACAGGATTGTACATCAAGATATCGCCCTTAGCAACTTGCTCAACTTGAATGACTTTTGCAGTGTTATCGAGTTTCTCTTTGGCGATCACATCTTGAGGCACTTGTTGAACAATCGTTTGAGGGTTTGCTGGTTGCGTGGTCAAAATTTGCGGATTGGCGACCGTAGATTGTAAAGGAATTAGGGAAATAGAAACAAGCAGACATCCAAAAATAGTTGATTTTACTAAAGCTTGGTGGGAAAAGTGTTGCAGCATAGAATATTGATTGAGAAATATAAGTAAATCTTGCAGTCTCAAGTTAGCCAATAAATACTAAGACTCAGGATTGAGTTACAGATTTGGAAACAAAATACACAAAGGTGGAAATTCCGACCATCGGATGCTATTAAGTGATTTAGTTATTTAAAAATGGTGATCATGCAGACGAAACTATTTCCAGAAGGAAATCAAATTGTCATTAGGATAATACTCTTGTTTTTCTTCTCTAAACTTGAATAAATATATCGTTTTATTGCCAATCAATCTGATTGATGAATCTTCAA